>JAVHOQ010000105.1:0-8761 GCA_036170115.1 Sulfuricurvum sp. | reverse complement strand
TGCGTTCTATTTTGCGTCAAGACCCCGATAAAATCATGATCGGGGAGATTCGGGATCATGAGACTTTGGAAATTGCGATTAAAGCAGCGCTCACGGGACACTTGGTTATTTCTACCCTTCACACCAATGATGCCATTAGTGCGATTCCCCGTATGTCGGATATGGGGATTGAACCTTATCTTATCAGTGGAGCGGTCATGGCGATTCAAGCGCAACGGTTGGTGCGTCGCATTTGTAAGTCGTGTAAAAAAGAGGTTGAAATTCCCCACCATCTCAAAGAAGAGTATGCCGAGTATATCCCTTCCAATACCATTTTTTATGCAGGGATGGGGTGTAAAGAGTGCAATGGAACAGGGTATATGGGACGAGAAATGATTTGTGAAGTGCTTCCTATTTCTCCTACTATTTCCAGTATTATTGCCAAAGAAGGCTCCAAAGAGGAGATTTTTAAACAAGCGAAATCAGAGGGCTTTGTGGGACTCTTTCAAAATGGAATGGCAAAAGCCATTCAAGGGGTTACAACGTTCGATGAAATATTAAGGGTGGCAAAAGGATGAAATACTTCATAGTAACGGTGCTGAGCAAAGGAAAAAAAACCGATTATGGTATCTATGCGGAAAATAAAAATGAGGCGCAAACGACCGCAAAACTCAAATATTCGGGGATGGCACTTAAAGCCGTTGAGTCTTCTCCTCCCTTAGAAGATCAATTGAGAAAGCTCAAAGAGACCATTTTGGCGAATATGAGTAAAAAAAAGCTCAATCAAGATTCTCTTGTTGCCTCCATCAGTCAGTTAGCCGTTATGGTCAATGCGGGGCTTTCGCTGAATGAATCCTTAGGCGATATTGCCGAAGCGACCGATGATATGGGGCTTAAAAAAGTATTAGGAACCATGGCAGAGGACATCAATGCAGGGCATTCGCTGTCGAGTTCTGCGGAGAAATTTCGGTTTGAATTGGGAAATTTGACTTTAGCGATGATTGAATTGGGGGAAAAGACGGGGAATATGGCCGAAGCATTGTACAAGCTTGCCGATATGTTAGAAGAAATTCGTCGTAATATTACTAAATTTAAAAAAGCGATGGCGTATCCCCGTAACGTTATGATTGCCATGGCGGGGGCGTTTACGGTCTTGATTTCGTATGTTGTTCCTCAATTTAAAGAAATTTTTGCTCAGTTGGGTGCAGAACTTCCGGTTCCAACCCTTATTTTGCTCTTTTTAGAACATCTTTTTAATACCTATGGAAAATATCTTCTTTTGGGTATTTTTATTTTTGTGTATGTCTTTAAGTATGCCCTCAATCACAGTCGGGAATTTAGGTATAAATTTCATCAATTTTTATTGAAATTAATGCTTATTAAAAATGTTATTATGTACTCTACTTTGAGTCGTTTTACCTTGGTTTTTGCTGAATTGGTGCGGGCAGGTATCCCTGTTGCGGAGGCGTTGGATACGTCGATTAATATGATTGACAATCTCCCCCTCAAAGATAAATTATCCATTATCCGTGCCACCGTAGAAAAAGGGGGTGCTTTGCATACGGGGATCAAAGAGACGGGATTGTTTGAAAACATGATTGTCCAAATGATCTCTGCAGGGGAAGCGGGGGGTCAGTTGGATGCGATGTTGGAAAAAGTTATGGAGTATTATAAGATGAAATTTGATGCCATCATTGATGGTCTCTCTGAAGCGATTGAGCCTATTATGTTGGCACTGATTGCGGGAATGGTTGTCCTCTTGGCATTGGGAATTTTCTTACCGATGTGGTCTATCGGAGATGCTGCCAATGGTCGAAAGTCTTAACGCTCTTCGTGCTTCTCGACCAAGGCACGATACTGCTCATCTTTGGGGAGGAGTCCCGTCTCAAAAAGAAACTGTGAGGGGACAAAGGGAGTCTTTTTGATCTTGTCGTATTTGGCATAACTAAGATACAAACGATCTTTGGCGCGGGTAACTGCTACGTAAAAGAGTCGCCGCTCCTCTTCAATGCTTCCACTGCGACTCATGAGTTTTCGGTTGGGAAAGCGTCCATCCATCAAATCAATCACATACACCTCTTGATACTCCAATCCCTTGGAGGCGTGGATACTAAGCAGATGTACCCCCTCCCCTTGAGTGAGATCTTGAGATCCCAAAATCATCGCATTTAAAAAGCGTTCATGCTCTTTGTAGGGGTGTGAGAGTTCAAACAAAACGGTACATTTTCGCCGTATTTTTTCTTGGGAGTCACTTTTGACTTTTTCATCGACACTCCCATTTTCGGTCATTGCTCGACGATGGGAGAGATGTTCTAGGACATGCGCGTATAATGCCGAAAGGGCAATCTTTTGTACGGCGACTTTGGGTTCCTGCACCGTTTTGAGCTGGCGAAAGAGGATAAAGAGATCATGCAAAAATGCAACAGAATCTTTGGAAAGTTTGGCGTGTTTCAAAATAGGATTGGTCATAAAATTGGGATCCAAACCCAATTTGGCAAATCGTCCCGCACTGCCCAATTCGGAATAATCATCAAAAAGCCCCAACTGATGGTTGAGTTTTCGTTTTTCAAACGGATTACTAATCGAAGAATCAGGGGTATATAAACCGCGTAAAAAAGAGCCATTTCCCAATTTTTGTAAGGCAACAAACAGTTCTTTGGCAACGGCACTTCCCACCCCTTTGGCGTAATCAAACAGGTGGATAAATGCCATCATATCCGATTCGTTGACCAAGAGGGTATACATATCCAACAACGCTTTAACCTCTTTGGAATCAAAAAAACTTGTCCCTCCTCGACGACGACAAGGGATCCCCATCTCTCGTAACGTCGCTTCAATCCCATCCGCCGAGGCGTTATTGCGAAAAATGACCGCAATCTCTTCGCGCACGGTAGCCGAGGCACGGATGAGATGAGCGATACCCTGATACTGTTCAAATAATTCTTCATAGACCACCAAAGAGGGGGATTGTGCCTCTCCCGTTCGGGTCACTTCCAATGCTTTAGGATAGATCCGTTCGTTGTAGGCAATGACGGTATTGGCAAGGGAGAGAATCGGGATGGTGGAGCGATAATTTTTATTCAGCGTGTAGACCTGTGCATCGGGAAAACGGGTACTAAACGAGCCGATAATGGAGATGTCTGCTCCATTAAAGGCATAAATACTCTGGTCATAATCCCCCACACAAAACAGTGATGGGGGGCGCATCGCATCAATAAGGGTTCCTTGGAGTGCGTTGGTATCTTGGTACTCATCGATCAATACCTCTTTATACCCCAAATCGTTTTGGGTTGCCATCTCTCGCATCCGAATGAGCAAATCGTTGAAATTTAAAAAGCCATAATCCCGTTTGAGGGCTTCAAACTCATCGACAATATCGGCATAAATGAGGGCATACGCTTCGTGTTCCTCGTACCGCTCCCTCACCCACGTTTCAAAATGGTGGGTCGTTTCGGTATTTTGGTAATACGAATACAGATCATACAGATGGTTCGCCCCATACGCACTGATGGGATTGTCCAAATGGGAAAATGTCCGTTTCTCGTAAACACTACGAAAAAGGGTCTTGAGTTCACGGGGTTGCTTGAGGACGACTTTGCCCTCTTTGCGTTTGAGCCATCGATAACTTACCGCATGAAATGTCCCCGCATCGACCTTAGAGGCAATCTCCCGCCCAAAGAACGTCGCGACCCGATCCACCATCTCTTGGGCAGCTTTGTTGGTAAAGGTCAAGAGCAAAATCTCTTCGGGTTTTACATTGCGTGAGAGGAGGTGGGCGATACGCCCCACAATGGTGGAAGTTTTCCCCGTACCTGCAGAGGCAATGATGAGGTTATGACCGTAGGGCGCGGTGGCCGCGGTGAGCTGTTGATGATTGAGGCGGGAAAGTGGCAAGAGACTCCTTGAATGTGGAGCGAATTATACTCAAGCTACAGGGATTTTTTTACAATGAGACAATTTTTCCATGTTTACACGAGTGGTCATTGCCTAATTGGACGGGATTTGTTCTCCCCTCATCCCCAAAAAGACCAAACATATCCTCCTCTCCGTACCATTGACTCCCTGAAATGTATTTAAGCATATAGGTACCGGCGGGGAGAGCAGTTTTAAGTTTTTCATTCGAGCGGATAAAAAATTGTGCTATCACCTTACTGTCATGGTTTATATCACACACTTTGAGATAATAATCTTTAGCACCTGCTTTGACCGTGAGGGGACACGTCGCGTTAGTAGTATCATAATTGGTGGATAATACCGACGTTTCTGGAGTAGGAAGGACGGTAGAGGAGATAGGGGTATCGGTGTCAGGAAAGGCAACTTCTGTCGATTCCATCGACCACTGATTGGTGTTGGCTTTGAAGACCTGATCTGAGAGCATAATCACCATGGCAAGAAAAATCACCAAAACGCCCCATCCAAATAACGACATGGATTTTTGGCTAATGTCTGCATGAGACTCATGGTACTCTATGGTTTCTTGGTAATGATCGGTTTGGGGTAACATTTTTTGCTCCTTGTATCTTGAATACCAAAAGTATACGGAGACAAAGTGGCTGAAAATGGTGGAAATGTGTGTGAAAAATAATGAAAAGAAGAGAGAAAAATTCTCTCTTAGATTCGGGCTTCTACCCCGATATACCGTTGTCGTGGACGGGTAATTTTTTTCTCAGGATCATTTTGAAGTTCAATCCATTGGGTCACCCATCCAACCGATCGACCGATTACGAAGATAATGGTAAAGAGGGGTTTGGGGATTTTGAGTGCAGTGAGGATTAACCCTGAATAAAAATCGATATTAGGGTAGAGATGACGTTGGATAAAATACGCATCATTGAGGGCGATGTGTTCGATTCGTTCGGCAATTTTTAACAGGTCATTGTTGACCCCCAGCTCATCTTTGAGTTGATCGAGGAGTGCTTTGAGAATTTTGGCTCGGGGATCAAAATTTTTGTAGACACGATGCCCAAATCCCATCAGTTTAAAAGGGTCTTTGGGATCTTTGGCTTTGGCGATAAACGTATCAATGTTCTCAACGCTTCCGATAAGCTCCAGTTGGGCAATCACCGATTCATTGGCTCCCCCATGGGCGCGCCCCCACAGCGCATTGATCCCCGCAGAAAGGGCTGCATACGGATGCGCTCCGGTGGAAGCAACCGCACGAACGGTGGAGGTAGAGGCATTTTGTTCATGGTCAGCATGGAGGGTGAAGATGGTATCAAGTGCCTTAATCTCCACAGGGCGGATGGCGAGATTTTGCCCTGGGTACGCGCGCATCATGTACAAAAAGTTTTCGGTAAAGGAGCGATTGAGGTCGGGATAGACGTAGGGAATACCAAACATTCGTCGATGGGTAAAGGCAGCAAGGGTAGGTATTTTGGCAATAATCCGTAACGCCATGGTTAATGCCTCTTTTTTGGTATCAACGCAAAGGTGTTCAAAATAAAAGGTGGAAAGAGCCGAAACCGCCGATGCCATCACCGCCATAGGGTGCGCTCGATCGGGAAACGCATTGAAAAGATCTTTTAACCCCTCATGGATAAACGAGCGTTTGCGTAATTCGTGATCAAAATCGACCAACTCCTCTGGGGTAGGAAGTGCTTCGTTTAACAAAAGATAACAAACATCAAGATACGTTTTCTGAGTTGCCAAGTAGCTAATATCGTATCCACGGTACAATAATTCCCCTTTGTCCCCATCAATATAGGTAATGGCAGAACTGCAATTGGCGGTCGAGGTAAAGCCCGGATCGTAGGTGAACAATCCCGTCTCTTTAAAAAACGTTCGGACATCGACAACACTAGGTCCCAAAGTTGAAGGCAAAATCGAAAATTGGTACGTTTTGCCCGTACGATTGTCAATTAACGTGATGGTTTCCATATTAGTTCCTCAAATGTTAATAATTATCTGTACTATAACCAAAAAGAGGGGAAAGAAAGTTTATAATTCCAACCATGCAGATAAAAAAGGAGTGAACTTAAATGTCACGTCATTATGAAGTTGTTATTGTAGGTGCTGGAATCTCAGGTGCTGCTCTTGCGTATGAGCTTGCTCGGTATACGAATATTGGATCAATAGGGGTTATTGAAAAGTATGAAGATATCGCAACATTGAATTCTAATGGTACCAGTAACTCGCAAACCGTTCATGTGGGAGATATTGAGACCAATTACACCCTTTCTAAAGCAGCCATTACAAAGCGAACAGCAAAAATGGTGGAAAAATATTGTCTTGCGCATGGATACGAAAATGAGATCATTTTTTCGCACCAAAAAATGGCCTTGGGCATTGGGGATGACGAGGTAGAATTTTTGCTTCAACGGTATGAAGAGTTTGCTCAACTATTTCCGTATCTCGAAGTGTGGGACAAAGAGCAGCTTAAGAGCTTGGAGCCACGTATTGTTTTTGATGAAGAGGGTAACGAACGCCCTGAAACGATCGTTGCTTTGGGTGCAAGAGACCAATGGACGACCGTAGATTTTGCAAAAATGTCCAAATCGCTCATTGAGAATGCCAAAAAAGAACCCGATACCCTTGTGGATTTGTTTGTTAATGAACAGATCTTAAAAATCGAAAAAAATGAGGCAGGCGGGTGTACCCTTTACAGCGAAAATCAAACCTTTACTGCCGATTTTGTTGTGGTTGATGCGGGGGCACACAGCCTCTTTTTAGCCCATGAGATGGGGTATGGTTTGGATTACGCGTGCTTGCCTGTGGCAGGAAGTTTTTATCTCTCCAGTAAAAAATTGCTTAATGGTAAAGTCTACATGATTCAAAATCCCAAGCTTCCTTTTGCTGCATTGCATGGTGATCCTGATGTGTTAGCCGATGGAAGTACCCGTTTTGGTCCAACGGCACTAATTCTTCCTAAGCTTGAACGGTACAAATCAGGTACGTATCTTGATTTTTGGAAAACCTTGCAATTGGACATGAATGTAGTCTCAGCCCTTTGGAAACTGCTCAAAGATGGCGAAATTCGGAATTATATTTTGCGTAACTTTATGTTTGAGATCCCCTTCTTGGGTAAACGCCTCTTTCTCAAAGATGCCCGTAAAATTGTCCCTGGATTACAATTAGACGAATACGAATACGCCAATGAATTTGGGGGTGTTCGTCCTCAAGTGATCGATAAAAAACAGCGTCAACTCATTTTAGGTGAAGCTTCTATCAATACGGGAGAGGGAATTATCTTTAATATGACCCCCTCTCCAGGGGCAACAAGTTGTTTGGGGAATGCGCAACGGGATGTGGAATACATCGTTGGGTATCTTAATAAAACATTCGATGAAAAACGATTTAATGAAGAGTTGACCGATGGTGAATACAGCGTTCTTCCCGAACCCATTCGCCTTCAAAAGAAAACGGTCAATAAAATTCGCAAAGCCATGCACGCACATGACAAAGTGTATTATAAAGAGCTTGAAGGTAGCAAACCACACAAATCGTTTTGGCACGCCCCGCATAGTATATGGCGACGTAAAAAACATTCAGAGGATCAGTAACCATTACTCCCTACCCCGAGAATAATTCGGGGTTAAAAAAGTTAAATTTATCTCTTTGAGAGTACAATAATCCCACCAAGAGGTGACCCCCTCTTTGGCCATTTTTGCACCCCACTATTTCAAGGAGACCGATGAAAGCTGTTATTATGGCAGGCGGATTTGGAACGCGTATCCAACCCCTCACCCACTCTATCCCTAAGCCTATGTTGCCCATTATGAACCGCCCGATGATGGAACACACCATGATGAGTCTCAAAGCCCTTGGGATCAACGATTTTATTGTATTATTGTATTTTAAACCCGACATTATCCAAGCCCATTTTGGGGATGGCAGTGCCTTTGGGATCAACATCACCTACGTCCTTCCCGATGCCGATTATGGAACCGCAGGAGCCGTCAAAAAAGCCCAAGAGGCGATTGGCAATGAGAACTTTATTATCATCAGTGGTGATTTGGTCACCGATTTTGATTTCCAAAAAATCTTCGATTATCACCAAGAAAAACAATCCAAACTGACCATTACCCTCACGTCGGTCGAAAATCCCTTGGAATTTGGGGTGGTCATTGCCAATGACGAGGGAAAAATTGAGAAATTTTTAGAAAAACCCAGTTGGGGTGAGGTGTTTAGTGACACCATTAATACCGGAATTTACATTATTGAACCCGAAATTTTGGAGTACATCCCCAAAAATGAAAATTTTGATTTTGCCAAAGATTTGTTTCCTTTGTTGATGGCTCAGGGGGTTGATTTGATGGCAGGTCACGCGCAGGGGTATTGGCGTGATGTGGGAAATCCTGAAAGTTACCGCGATGTGTACGATGATATTTTGATGGGAAAAGTGGTCTTTACTCCTATGGGAAAAATGGTTGAGTATCCCAATGGTCGTTTGTATACCCATGCAAACAATGAGATTGATAGCAGTATTGACATTATTGGAACGGTAGTTTTAGGGGAAAATGTCACCCTCAAAAAAGGGGTGAAGCTTACCAATGTGGTCATCGGAGATCGGGTCTCCATCGGAGCCGGAAGCAAAATTCACAATACCGTCATTTGGGGGGACGTGAAGATCGAAAAAAATGCCAAACTTGATGGGTGCGTCATTTGTGACCATAACCGTATTGGGAAAAACGTGACCGCTAAATCGGGGCTTATTTTGGCACAAGGGTGTGATATTGGGGAGTTGGCAGTGGTCGAAAAAGACATCACTATCTGGCCCAATAAGGTGATCGAAGAGGCCTCCATCGTCAGCCGCAGTGTGATTTTGGGGAGTCGGTATAAAAAT
>JAVHOQ010000104.1:0-9054 GCA_036170115.1 Sulfuricurvum sp. | reverse complement strand
CAAATTTATACCACGCTTATCCCGAAAAAATTATTTACTGCGTAAGGTCAGATTCTAAAAAACCTTTCAATGTTTGAATCATAGCGTTTTTACGTTCAGGATTCATCTGGAGATGCTGATGGGCTAAGGTAATCAAAAACGGGGTATAGCGAACCCGTATCTCTTCGATCACCAACGAAAAATGGACGAGATACATTTTTAACATCCGTAATTCGTGACTACTGTCAATATCACGTATCGCCTCGTGCAAGGTGGCGATTTTATGGATCAATATCGACCGTATCTCATCGGGGTACGCTACGACCGTATAATCGCCTTGTTCCAAAAGATAGCGCGCTACATTTTGGTACTGCTGCAATGTCTGTTTGAGGCATTCAAAAACCTCTAAACGATGTTCCAATTCACTACGGGATGCCGCAATTTTTTTCTCATACGCTTCAAGGGTAGCAAGAATCGCGTGACTCTCTTGGGATCGCTCGTGGGCATGACGTTGTGCCAAAAATGTGAAAAAAGAGGGTTTGACCGTACTCTCTTCCACGATGGCAAGTAAACGGTTCATTAGGGTTCTGGAGTGGGAAAACTCTTCGCGATAGAGTACCTCCAGTAAGAGGCTATGTTCATGGTGAAAGAGTTCCATCACCGCCTGATCGAAGGTGAGAAATTTTTCACTGTTATCGTTTCCAAACCGTAACGTAGAGAGAATATCCTTCTCCTCTTTTCCCAAATCATCTCCCTGCGGGATAAACGATTTTTGGTTAAAAATACGGCTAGGGGAGGAATCAATTGCCACTACCGTAGGGGTGAAGATAGTTGCTCGCTGAGGTAACAAAACGGCATCTTGGGCAAAGATACTCATGGTCACGTGGTTACGCACACCCTTGAGATACGTTCATCAAAGTGGTACGCCATAGGCGCGTAAGGCCGCGTCAAGATTGGCTTGCGCATGGGCATCTCCGATGGGTTGAAATTCCCAAACGCCACTGTTTTTGATCAACTCACCCAGTACAATAATCTTGGCAGTACTGAACTCTTTGGTGAGATTGTATTGCTGAATGGTCTCATTGGTCTCCGCATTTTCGATCGAGAAAACGGTGTTTTTTACCCCACCAAACGAACCATTTCCATGGATACTGGCAACAACGGCTAATTTTTCGATGGAAGGTGCCATTTTAGAAGGGGTGACAATGACCCATTCATCCTCCTCTTGGACGGAGCCATTTTTAATATCTGAGGAGTGGATCAACGCCCCATCGAGCGTTTCGTAGGTTTTATCCGGATTGATACGGATCATGCCAGAGACATCTGCACCCGCTTTATTTTGCTCAAGCCAAAAATAAAATAACACGTATCCAAAGAGGTTGGAATCAATTTTACCATCCCCTTTAAGCCCAAAAACCGAGAGATCAATATCATAAGCGCTCTCCCAATTAAGCTTTAGCCGAAAAGCATTCACCCCCTTGGCGGTAAAAAACTGAAAGGGTTTGGTCGTCACATCAAGTTTATCGGTTGAAAATTGCATGGTTTTCCTTTTACGAATTACGCTTTTTACGCGTAACACTCCCCATCAAGCTCTTTTTTATTGGCTCGGATGGAACTTACCAACGCCAAAAGAATCATCAACGCACCCACAAGTCCTGTGAACCATTCGGGTATCTCAAAGACCACACCTATCATCATAATCGATGCCAATGCCGCAATCGCCCAAAAGGCTCCGTGTTCAAGGTAACGGTAGGTTGCCATGGTGCCACGATCGACCAACATAATGGTGATGGATCGCACTGCAAATGCCCCAATACCCAACCCTAACATGATGATAAAGATATTATTAGACAACGCAAACGCCCCAATGACCCCATCAAACGAAAAGGACGCATCCAGCACTTCAAGGTAGATGAAACCACCAATCCCTTGTTTAATGATATGCTCGGCTGCACTCTCTTCCCCCTCTTCATTCGAACCCATCAAGGAGGCAAACCCTTTGACGGCAATAAAAGTCACTAAGCCAAAAATTCCTGAAATAAGGACTTTAAGTTGATCGGCTTGGGGAAGGACACTAGAGACCCCATACAGTGCCAACAAGACCACTACCATCTCAACGGCTTCAATGCGTCCGAGTTTGGTTAAGGGTTTTTCAAACCATGTCAACCAATGCTCCTCTTTGTGGGTATTGAGGAAAAAGCCCAAAGAGACCATCATCAAAAATGCCCCCCCAAATGCTAATACTTCATGATGAACAGCTTCAAGTGCTGCGGCATACTCATTGGGGGAATAGGTCGCCATTTGGAGGACGGCTAGGGGATTGAGACCTGTTGTGACCGAAACAATGACGATAGGAAAAATCAACCGCATCCCAAACACCGCAACAATCATCCCCCAAACGATAAAACGTTGTCGCCATTTATGATCCCACGAACTCAAGATTTTGGCATTGACGACGGCATTATCGACACTCAAACTCACCTCAAGGATTGCCAAGATTGACATAGTGTACACCCCGACCCATCCTCCGATGAAATACCCAATGGGTAAGGCAATAAGAGTAAAAACGATTGAACTGTAAAAATAACTCAGGGTATTTTTTTGATCCATGCGAACGATTCCTTTGGTTGTTTTTTGGTTACACCATTACTAGATGGCGTTAAGCTCCTGATTGTAACCAAAAAAAGCTCAAAAAAGGATTTCTTTCATCCCATCAACGCTTTGGATATAATAAAAAAAAATTACACACTTATAGGGATAACCATGCGACTTTTTTATTACGTTCATACCGGTCATCGTATAGGACTCGATCGTTTTCGTCGAGCCGCTGCCATTATTAATGCGCTTGAGGGGGTAGACATTACCTTATTGTGTTCTGACTTTCGTATCGCCAGCGAGGCAAAAAGCTATGGAATACCCAAAGCGGTGGGGATCGACTTGGTGCGTAATATCCCCCAAATTGCCCACCATGGGGATAAAATTATTTTTGATTCGGACGAGATTAATCCGACGTTATTGGAGGATATGACCCAATTTTTCTCCACCTTTATCCGTATCAGTGATAATCCCAATGAGCAAAAACACCCTAAAGAGTACCTTATTTCCCCGTACCTATCGGAAGAAAAGGTGACGCAAGGGATTATTATTGATGAAAAATACACCCAAGAACTCCCCAAAACGATCCCTATGGCACTCTTTTTTGGGGATGATGACTACGAAAAAGATTTAGAAAAACATCAAGCTCTCTTTGCCCCCTACGGTATGGAGCTACTTATGGGGTATTATCACTTTTTGGGGTACGAAAAAGCCCTTCAAAACAGTTTTAGTCGGATCCATGAAAGCGAAGAGTATGATGCGATTATTCGTCATACGGATATTTTGGTAAGTAGTTCTCCCATGGCGATTTTGCAAAATCTCTCGGGGGGTGGACGACCCATTTATCTTCACCGTCCTGACTATACTGACGATTTTATCCCCCTCTTTGAGCAACTTAGTATCCCTGTAGTCATTGGTTACGATGAAGAAAAACTTATAAAAGTTATCACACAACATTCATCACAAACGTATAAAAAATGCCAGATAAGTAACGAAATCATCGTGAGTTTTCTTCAGACTACCCTATCTTTATAGAAAATTAAACCTTTCTGACTTATGATATGGGGTTAAATTTCCAAATTAAGTGAGAAATGATGAAGGATGAAAGCAGAAGAGGCTTTATTGGTAAAGCTTTTGGTGCCGTCGCTGCAGTAGGTGGAGTTGCTTCCCTGCTTGCGATGAAGAAAACATGGGATCCGCTTCCAAGCGTTATGACAGCAGGGTTTACCACTGTCGATGTATCTGCGCTTGAAGCCAACAAACTACAAATTTCAGTATGGCGCGGTAAACCTATTTTTATCTTAAAATATACCGAAGATATGAAGCCAACCGATGGTCGTAGCGTTAAAGTGGGTGACCACTATTACTCGGTTATGATTGGATTATGTACCCATTTGGGCTGTATTCCAGGGTATGAAGAAGATAATAAAAAATTCAAATGTGCGTGCCACGGCGGTGAGTACAGTGCTGATGGTAAGCAAACTTTTGGACCACCTCCCCGCCCATTGGATATCCCTCCGTATAAAATCAATGGAACTACCCTTGTCCTTGGTGAAGAGGGTCCAGAGTACAAAGCCATGATGGCAAAAGCAGGAGGAGCATAAAATGGCAGAATTTAAACCCGCAGACTCAATGTATGAGTGGTTTGACCAACGTTTAGGAATTGATAAATTTGTCAAGGTGATGATGACAGAGTATTGGATTCCTAAAAACATTAACTTTTTATGGGCAATGGGGGTTTTGTTGACCGTCATGTTCACATTATTGTTGGTGTCTGGAATTTTCCTTTTGATGTACTACAAACCTGATGTTAATATGGCATTTGACAGTGTTAACTACACGATTATGCAAGAAGTGGGTTATGGTTGGTTATTTAGACATATCCATGCTGTAGGTGCTTCGGTTGTTTTCTTAATCATCTATATCCATATGTTCACGGGTATCTATTATGGCTCTTACAAAAAAGGGCGTGAGATGATTTGGATCTCAGGGATGTTGTTGTTTATGCTTTTCTCGGCTGAAGGGTTTAGCGGCTATATGCTTCCATGGGGACAAATGTCGTATTGGGCAGCCTACGTTATTACCGAAATTTTTGGGGGTATCCCTCTTATTGGGGGTGATTTGGTTATTTGGATCCGTGGTAACTTCTATGTTGCGGATGCGACCTTGACCCGTTTCTTCATGCTTCACGTATTGTTGATCCCCGTTGCTATCCTTGGTGCGATTGTATTCCACTTCTATTCACTCCGTTTTCCTCACGTTAACAACGAAGAGGGTGAATTCTTTGATTTTGACGAAGAAGCAACCAAGTATCTTGAAGGTGATAAAAAAGGGTCTAAAGTTGTCCCTTTCTGGCCGGTATTCTTATCAAAAGATTTCTTTGTCCTTGGCTTTTTCTTGTTGTTCTTCTTCTATTTGGTCTTCTTCCATTACGATTTTGCAATGGATCCGATTAACTTTGATAAAGCCGATGATCTTAAGACCCCTGCACACATTTATCCTGAGTGGTATTTCTTGTGGAGTTATGAGGTACTACGTGGATGGTTCTTCGAGATTGCAGGAGTATCGGGTAAAGACCTTGGATTGATGGCGTTTGGTTTTGCGAATGCTATTTTCTTGGTATTGCCATGGTTGGATCGCTCTCCGATGGTTAAACCTGCGAATCAACGCCCTTATTTCAAATACTGGTTCTGGTTACTGATCGCTGATTTGATGGTATTGACCGAATTTGGTAAATTACCTCCAACCGGGCCTAATGCGTGGGTAGGTTTTGGTGCATCATTGATGTTCCTTGTACTATTTATTGCATTGCCGTTTATTACCAAAGCAGAAGCTAAAAAAGTGGAGGGTAAATAATGAAAGAGTTTAAAATCTTAGCCGTTCTTGTCGCTCTTGTCGGCATTACCTATTACGGAATTGAGCCTTACGCTCACAGCGTTATGCACCCAGAAGTCGCCGCGGCGGACTTCACCTTTAAAGATCTCAAAAACGTTGATACCAAATTTGTGGGTAATGCTGCCAATGGTAAAGTATTAGTAGAAACCAACTGTCTTGCGTGTCATGGGATCGAAAAAGCGGGAAATCCAGCACCAATGCCCGCTGCCGATGCAGCTGCAGCGTATGGGGTTACTCCGCCTGATTTGAGTCATGCAGGGCGTATTTACGATAAAAACTACTTGGCAAACTTCATTTATGATCCTGTCAGTGCGATGCACCTGAATCATAAATATCCAGTAGGGGGAGCAAAACAGTTCCCTATGCCTCCATTCCCATTACCGGCACAAGACATTATGGATATGGTTGCGTATCTTCAATCCATCGCGCCTAAAGTAGCCGATGATAAAGCAGGACACAAAGCGACGTTTGAAGCAGCGTGTGGACGTTGTCATAATATGAAATATGCTTCTATTGAGGCAACAACTCCTACCGATAGCCTTAAAACGTATATGGGTGCAACACCGCCTGATTTGTCTCAACATATCAAAAGTCGTGGTGAACACTATTTACACAGTTTTGTTAACGATCCTCAAGTACTCCTCAAAGGCACCTCAATGCCTCGCGTAGGATTGAATGAAAAAGCACAAGAAGAAGTGATCGCCTATATGGAAGAGGTAGGGGATTCTAAAAAAGCAGAGCGTGAGACTATCGGTCTTTACGTTATGATTTATACCTTTATCTTCGCTATCCTCGCGTATCTTTGGAAACGCAAAATCTGGTCAGAAGTACACTAAACTTCTCCCTTTTTCCCCTTTTGGGGAATCTCCTTTTTTTGATCGGCATCAAAGAAAAAACTTTCCCTTTCCCTTATACTTAAACACTTCAACGCTTTGAAACGATCTTTTCTTTATAATGATTTTTTTAAAATGGTTTAGCTCCCCCTTGGGATGAATAAAAAGGATGAATGTGTTAATAGATAGTTATGGACGCACCGTGGATTATCTGCGTGTATCGGTTACCGAACGGTGCAATTTCCGATGTCAATATTGTATGCCTGAAAAACCCTTCTCATGGGTTCCCCGCGAAAATTTGCTCAGTTTTGAGGATCTTTTTAAATTTATCAAAATTTCCATCGATGCAGGGGTTAAAAAAATTCGCATTACGGGGGGTGAACCTCTGTTGCGGGAGAATTTGGATACTTTTGTCCGTATGATTCACACCTATAATCCCACCGTTGATTTGGCAATGACCACCAATGCGTTTTTACTCAAAAGTGCTGCCCAAAAACTTTACGATGCGGGGTTACGTCGTATTAATGTTTCGATTGATTCTCTGATTCCCAGTGTGGCGGAAAAAATCGCCAAAAAAGATGTCCTAAGCCACGTCTTAGAGGGGATTGAAGAAGCCCTTGCCGTAGGACTTTTGGTGAAAGTTAATATGGTTCCCATGAAAGGGGTCAACGATAATGAGATACTGGAGGTTCTTGAGTATTGTAAAGCGCGTGCTATGTCGGTTCGTTTTATCGAATACATGGAAAATGTCCATGCCAATGTCGATATACGTGGGATGCAAAGCCATGAACTCCTCTCGATCATCGGCAGTCGGTATGGCTACAGCGATGAGGGATTTGATGGTCACTCCCCCTCACACTATTACCGTTTGGACGATGGGTACGCATTTGGGATTATCGAACCGCACAAAGACGATTTTTGTACCAAATGCAACCGTATTCGCCTGACCGCCGAGGGGAATTTAATCCCCTGTTTGTATTTCGATGAAGCCATGAGCATACGCGATGCCATACGTGCCGGCAACATCGATGAAGCTGCCTTAGTCCTACGCGAAGTGATTCGTACCAAACCCGAAAAAAATCGGTGGAGTGACCCCGATGGAGAACTCTCCAAGCGGGCATTTTACGAGACGGGAGGGTGAAACGATGCTCTATTTAGTCGAACATTTTTATGACCATTGCAATACGACGTTTGAATACATTCAAACCTCTACGTTAACACTGGGTTTTGCTCAGCGCAAGGCTCAAAAAGCTACGCTTTTAAGGGAGCAAAAATGTTATATTTAGTCGAACATTTTTACTCCGTGCAAGGTGAGGGAAAATACGTCGGTACCCCCTCACTGTTTTTCCGTTTTGGAGGATGTAATCTTAAATGCGAAGGGTTCGGGTGCCGTGAAATCACCCCCGATGGTCGTGAAATCATCGGATGCGATACCGTTTATGCCGTCGATCGTAAAGGATTTGGCGATCTATGGATGGAAGTTGAAGAGCTTCAAACATTGATATGGATTATGAATGGTTATAAACTCCCCCCGCATGTCGATGTCGTTTTGACAGGGGGTGAACCCCTCATTTATGCAAATGAGCCAATATTTGTCGAATTTATCGCCTATTTGATCGATCATGGTCACCGTGTCACCTTCGAGACCAATGCAACCATTTCCCCCGATTTTAAAAAATACCCTTTTTACCAAGAGGCGATCTATGCCCTTTCGGTCAAACTTTCCAACAGCGGTGAGCCGTACGACAAACGGGTCAAAACCGATGTTATCACCGCTATTATCGCCCATACCCAAGGGAGTTTTTTTAAATTCAGTGTGGATGAAGCCTCATTGGAGGGTGTTTTAGAAGGTGAGATTGATGCGATTATTGCGCCCCATCCCTACACGAGCGTCTATTGTATGCCCCTTGGAGGGAATAAAGCCCATATCGAAGCCAACTGCGAAGCGGTCATCGAGTTTTGTAAACGACGCGGATTTAACTACTCTGACCGTCTCCATATCCGTATTTGGGATCAGAATCACGGGGTGTAATATCAGCTTGTAAAAATATTTCTATCTCATTGTTTTCTTGGTGTAATCGCTATATAATCAAAATAGCCAAATCATTGGGAAAGTGGGTATGCAAAGGCAATGAAACGTAGTATTAAGACCATTACACTTATAAGAATATTAGCGACTGCCTCGATCGCTGTCTTCCTTTTGATAATACTCATTGGATGGAATTTTAGACAATTAACTTTTTCCGAAATGGAAGATAAGGCGCGTACTGTCGCAGATTTTGTCGAAATCACGCTGATAACGCACATGAGAGCGGGTACCCATGAGGAAAAAGAGATATTCAAAGATAACATTGAAAAAATTTCGGATGTCAATAATCTAAGAATTATCCGTGCTGAGAGTGTCAGCAAACAATTTAACCTCCCGCTTGAAAAAGAGTCCTTTAATGACCCTGTCATTCAAAATGTCTTCAACACCAAACAATCTCATTTTACCTATCCAAGTCTATTTGCGAACAAAGGGAATGCATTAAGGGTCACCATCCCCTATATTGCCTCCAAAAAAAGGAGCTATGTAAACTGCCTTCAGTGCCATAATGTTCCCAGTGGAACGGTTCTTGGAGCCATTGATTTTACGATCAATATTGATGAGTACAAAGCCAATTCGCTGCACTACTTGTATATTATCATAGGGATGTTATTACTCACTGACCTTACGCAGTAAATAATTTTTTCGGGATAAGCGTGGTATAAA
>JAVHOQ010000103.1:0-9167 GCA_036170115.1 Sulfuricurvum sp. | reverse complement strand
CGGATGGCTTATTTGGAGCTTCAGAAGTTGAAGGGTGCGTAAGGTCAGTTAATAATGGCTCCACCTTGGCGGCCAATGTCTTACGTGCATCGACCAATGAAGCTCTCTTGGTCGGAAAAACCCTCACGGATGTCGTGACTGCTAAGAATGGCGTTACCGTTAATGGGACACTCAGTGTAACCGATAACTCTGCATTATTAAACTTTCAACCTGTTGTGAATACCAACGGAATTGATCTTAATGTGGTTCAAGGATCAACGATTTCTGGCTCAACGATTTCTGGGGGAGGTTCGTCCAATACCCAATCCTCTGCATCCGCGCTTCAAACGATCCAAGATGATGGCACCCATCACGATATGGATAATTTCTTCGCTGCACTCAATACCCTTGGTAGTGATGCGGAAGTAGCCCATGCGGTCGAATCGACCACCCCTGAGGGGACGCATGCTACGTCAATGGCCAATACTCAAATCATGAATGGCATTCAAAACGTGGTCGATGGTCGTCAAAACACCACATTAGGCAATGGGATGAACTCAGGGGATGCGACGTTAGCCGATAAAAACCTGTGGGTTAAACTTTATGGTGGTCGTGGAACGCAAGAAGACAAAAGTGGTATGAATGGGTTTAATCTCAAAAGTCGTGGTTTAGGGATGGGGGTAGATACCGAAATCGGAGATAAAAAACGTATTGGTATGGGATTGTTTTACACCAATGCCAATGTCAATGTTCACTCTATGCCTCAAAGCAGTCTTTTAAAAGTTTATACGGCGATGGTCTATGGAAATCTCCCTGTTTATGCCAATACCGATTTACTCTATCAAGCGGGGTATTCATGGCAAAAAACCGATTCTTCTCGAACGGTTCTCCCCACTTATACCAATGCAACAGCTGAGTATACGGCAAAAACAACCTCATTGGATCTTAAGCTGGTTCAAGCGTATAAAATGGCGAACAGTGTCACGGTTCATCCTCGCATTGAAGGAACCTATCGTCATACTCAAAATCCAGCCTATGCAGAGGGGGGAGCGGGTGCTATGAATCTTAATGTCGGACGATTTAGCACCTCTCAATTGATCTTTGGTGGGGGAGCAACGGTGGATTACACACTGGATCAAAATTCTAAACTTCTTACCGATCTTGGGGTGGGATACGATTTTCATCATAATGCTCAAAGTGTAACTGCCTCGTATGCGGGGGCATCCAGTGTAACTTTTAACACCCAAGGGATTGATAATGGGGGGTGGAACTACATATTAGGATTAGGGTACGAACGTGCCAATGTCCTCAATGGAAACATCAGCCTCATGTACAATTATCAAGCGCAAGGGAGCAGTTTTACCAACCATACTCTCTTAGCCAACTACGTGTATAAATTTTAAGTCAACGGAGGAGAAGGAGGAACAACCCTCACTCTCCTCATCCAAAACATCCCCTTTTCATCAAAAATTCATACTTCTGTTTTATCCTTTCACTATCCTAAGCTGTTTACCTTTGGTAAGCTACACTGTTTTAAATTGTATACCACAAGGATAACGATGAAAAAGATAGTCTTATTTGCCCTCATGGCGATGAGTTTGTACGGAGCAGGGTATAGCGTTGGGCAAGTGGTTCCCCCTTTAAGTCTCAAAGATCAATTTGGGCATACCACTCAATTGACCACCATGCCCAAAACGGTCATTATGGCGTTTGAAAAAGCAACGGCTGCCACGGTCAATGACTATCTAGCCACCCAAAACAAAGGGTATTTAGCCCAAAACAATGCGGTCTTTATTGCCGACATTAGCCAAATGCCCTCGTTTATTGCCACGACATTTGCCTTGCCCAAATTACGTACCTACGCCCATCCCATTTTATTGATTGAAAACGAAGAGGAGGGATTGGCGTTTCCTGCCCAAGAGGGAAAAATCACCTTGTTGCATTTTGATCATAACCGTGTGAGTGGCATTGATTTTGTCTCCAACGCCACCGAACTCAAAAAAGCGATAGAACCGTGATCACCCCCCTCAAAGCGTTACGCAAAAATCGGTTTAAAACGGCATTGATTTTTACCAGTATGACCGTCTCGATTGCCGCTATTTTCCTCATCAGTGCCATTGCCAATGGGGTGGTGGGGATGTACAGCGCGATGCTCAAAACCGATGGGGACATTATCGTCACCCAAAAGGGGATTTCCGATACCTTTTTTAGCGACATTAACGCCTCGTTGGTCACCCCCATTCAACACATTCACGGAGTCAAACACGTCGGAGCGTTGATCTTGGGGGCTGCGCCGGTGGAACCCTTGCCCATTGTGGGGATTTATGGGGTGAGTGAGAATCGGTTTAAAAGTTATACCCTGACGCAAGGGAGTTATCCTAAAGCGGGAGAAGCGTTGGTCGGATCAAAACTTTATGAGACCTTGCATCATCCCAAAACGATTCTCCTCTCCCAAAAAACGTTTGCCATTAGCGGGGTGTTTAAAAGTGCCATTGGGTTTGAAGATGGGGGGGTTGTGATTCCCCTCAGTGAGGGGGGCGATTTGTTTCATAAAAGTGCCTCGATTTTTTTGATCACACTCTCTGATGTGGGTCAAAGTGACCGTATCGTACGGGAGATAAATGCCCTTAGCCCTCATATTGAGGCGAAAACAACTGATACGTTTATCAACGCGTACAATCAGTTCAAAATCATTCAAACCAGTTCCGATGTGATTGGGGCGATGGCGTTTTTGATGGGGATTTTAGGGATTGTGAGTATGATGAGTATGGTGGTCAATGACCGTAAGTCGGAGTTTGGGATTATGCGGTCGTTGGGTCTCTCACCCACCTTCATCATCAAACGCCTTTTAGCAGAGACCTTAATTATCGCGGTGGTGGCGTTTGTCGTGGCGTTGGGTGCATCCTTGGGAATCTTGGACGTGATTGAACATACGAATAAATTTCAGGGGTATATCGATGGCGAAATCACATGGGCATTAGGGATCAAGGTCTTCGTGGTCTCTTTGGTCATGGCGATGGTGGGGACACTTTTGCCTGCATTGTATGCTGCCCGTATTGATCCCATGACCTTGATCCAAAAGGGGGGAGCATGAGAATTGATGCCATGGGAATTAACCACTATTATGGCTCCGAACAGGTGTTAAAAGGGATCAGTCTCTCCCTCCAAAGTGGCGGATTTGTTGCCATTATCGGTGAGAGTGGCAGCGGTAAAACGACCCTTCTTTCGATCCTCTCCACCTTGCTTCACCCCACCGAAGGAAGCGTCACCTTTGAGGGGAAAGGTCTTGACCAATGGGGAAATATCGACACCTTCCGACGGCATAACATTGGATTTGTGTTTCAGTTTCACTACCTCATTGCCCATCTCACGGTACGGGAAAACGTTGCCCTCTCGGCGTTGGACACTACTACAGTTGACCCTCTTTTACAACAATTGGGGATCGCACGGTTAGCCCATCGCTACAGTGATGAGATTTCAGGGGGGGAGCGTCAACGTGCCGCCATCGCCCGTGCTTTGGTTAATTCCCCCTCGGTGGTCTTCGCCGATGAACCCACGGGCAATTTGGATACCAAAAATGCCCTTGCGGTCTATGAACTGTTTAAAACCTTTTCCGCACAGGGGAGAGGGTTTGTGGTCGCTTCCCACGACAAAAAAATCGCCGAATATGCCGATACAATCATTCAAATGGAGGATGGACACATTGTCAAAATTTCTCAATGATCACCTCCCCCTTCTGCTGTTGTGGTTGTTGGTGGGACTTTTTGCGGGACTTGTTTACGCCGTTGAACTTTTAGGCGTTGATGGCTCGATGACCCTGTTGTCCCCTGAACGCGCACGGTCAGTCCATATCTCACAAATGTTATATGGCTTTGTCCCTTTGGTGCTTTCGTTGCTTCCGTTTGCGCTGTTTGACCAAGAGGGGGTTTTAACGCCCAAAGCGTTACGCCATTTGACTCGGTATATGGTCGTATGGAACACGTTTTTAGCCTTTATGACCATGGCTCTTTTGTTTGGCACGCTTCGAGGATTGCCGTTTTACGATTTTCCCTATCAGCTTAATTTTATCCTTGCACTCAGTGGCATTTTTTATGCGTTAGCCTTAGTCGAATCCCTTAAACACTACGATCAACGCCCCCTTTGGGTCACCGTCTCGTTGTGGGTGGTGGTGATTGCTCCTATTGCCCTCATTGTGTTGATGAATCCCCAATACGGTCAGGTGGAACAAACGCTCTATGGCCCTCATGGCGACAACACCTTGGGGATGAGTTTTGCGTTAATACCGCTGTATTATTTACTCCTTAAACTCTCTCGTACCCAAACCTTTATCCCCCGATATCCCCTATTGTGGCTGATCCCCTTGGGGGGATATGGTGTGTCGTTGATTATCCGCAACTTTGTCCACCCTTTATCGTACAACGAAGAGTGGTTTTTTCAATATCTCACCTTGTTGTATCTCCCCTTATTATGGGTATGGGTGAAAGATGCGGGGGTAAGTATCAAAACCAATCCCTATTTAATCCTCTCCATTGGAGCCTTTTTACTGGTCGATATTGAGGGAAATATCCTCTTTATCCCCACCCTTCGCGCCGTGATACACCGTAATGATTTGGTGGTGGGTCATGCCCATATCGCCATGGGAATTGCCGTGGCGTTTATGGCATTGTCGATAGCCTTTCATCTCCTCCCTAACGTATTTCGTAGAGGGTATGCTTTTATCTGGAGTGGATTACTTATGGCGATTGCCTTGGTACTCAGTGGCGCAGGATTCATCGAAGCGGGACTCCTAGAAGGGTCGATTGAACCACTCTTTATCGCCCGTGCGGTCTTTGGAATGGGGGTTGTAGCATTAAGCACCAAGCTTCTATGGGATCGCGTTTTTCCTCACCCCATCACAAATCCTTTGGCATGGTATCACGTCATCGGATTTTTGGGCGATTTTGGGGGCGGGGTGATCCTTATCCTTGCGGGTAAAGGACTCTTTGGCTACTTTGGTTTTGCTTTTAGTGGGACGTACGAATACCTCGTTTTTACTTTTGTGATGGGGACAGGGATCATTCACTGGTTTGGATGGCACGAATCCTTCGATCGTTTAGCCCACATCACCGCTATCATCCGCGTGATGGTCTCCTCGATGTTTGCGGCACTGTACATGGCGGGTATTTTGGATACCTTGGCATTGGTGATTACGGTGTATGATGGGGCGTATGCGATGATCTATTTCTTAGGATTACGAAAATGAACCCGTTGGTCTTGGTTTTAAGTAGCCAATTGCTCTATTACCTCTTGATCGCCCAAACGGGGATTGTAGGGGTTTTTGATTCTCAGTTCCAAGACCTTTTTACCCTCCCACTGGGGGGGGTGTTAGGGAGTGTGTTAGCGGCGTATCTCCCCCATAAGCAGATCAAGAGGGAACTCTTTGGTGCCTTTACCCTCCAACTCCTCATCTCCTTAGGGTATCCCCACTACTCGCTGGTTACCTTACTGCTTTTGGGGTTAAGTATTGGGTATACCACACCCTTATTGCTCTTTGTCTTCGCCCAACAAAGTACCAAAAATCTCGCGTTTGGATTGGCACTCTCCTACGCCATAGGGACAGCGTTATACTCCTACCCTTTCGCCCAACGGGGAGTGATCGCGATACTTTTGCCCGTTATTTCCGTAATAGCCTTGTACTTTTCACCCCTTTGCCTTCCCCACTACCGCGCTAAGCGGGTATTTCCATGGAAAAGTATTGGGGCGATGATGGTGTGGATTTTTGCCGATTCGGCACTGTTTGAGACCCTTAGTCGCTCAGAGGGGATGGACATTTGGGGTCACTATACCGTGCTTATTATCCTTTCGCATCTGTTGGGCATTTATGGCGCGTTGGTCATCCGTCACTCGTTGATCCATAATACCCCCTTGATCTTGGGGCTTTTTTTCCTCAGTTATTTGGCCTATTACACCCATCAAGGGGTTATTTTGGCGATTGTCTACCCCATCGTGATTTCGTATTACAATGTGTTACTCTTTCGAGAACTGACCCAAATGGGGGAGGTTCGGATCATCGCATGGGCGATGGTCGGCGTTGGTTGGTGTGCGGCATCGGTCGCTAATTTGGTGGCATTAAACCATCATATTTGGATTGTCGCGTTACTCTTGGGGGTACTTGCTGCCCTCTATCCATTTTATTTTAGGAGAATCGTATGAAAAAAGTAAGTTTAGTTGCCTTGGCATTGATTACCTCGCTCTCTGCGGGGAGTTTGAGTTTTGATTCGGGGAGCATTAAAGCCCACACCGAAGTGTTTGGGGATAAAACCATTGACCCTTTTACCAAAAAAGCGACTTCCCATTTCACCATGGACGCAACCCCCTCAACCCTCAAAGGGTCGATGGAAATTTCGGTGCTTGATCTGGTAAGTGATAACCAAAAACGGGATGAACATATGCAAGAGGTGCTAGAATCTTCAAGCTTCCCCAAAGCAATGTTTACCCTCAAAGAGGTCGTTGCCAAAGGGGGCGATGGCTATACGCTCAAAGGCACTATGACCTTGCATGGCGTGACCAAACCCCTTAGTTTTGAGGGTTCCATGAGCGATGATGGGGGAAAACTGCATATCAAAGCCACCAGTATGATCAAGATGACCGATTTTGGGATTAAACCCATCAAATTGATGTTTTTGACCGTACGCGATCAGCTCGATTTACGGGTCGATGTGACGCTAAGACATTAAACCTTTTCCCCTTTTTGGGGGAAAATGGACAAAAAATCTCCCCTCCTTTCTCCTTAATCATTTCCCTTTTTTAGTTTTGTTGGAGTATACTCATTGTAGCTTATCACAAATATTTTTTAAGGTTTCACGATGAAACTCACTCCCCATTATTGCTCACGGTTTCGGATTCTTAAAGGTGGGAAAATTTCCCTTGTTGTTTCGGCATTGCTCGTAGGCTCCTCGCTTGTGGGGACAAATGGGTATGCTATTCAAGCAGATATGAATAGTGTTGGACAAAGTTTTTCCTCTAATTCCAATGGTGGAATTAGCACAACACCCTCAACGGATCTCTCTTCGACTACGGGTACCATTGGCGGAACCTCTACGGGAACGTTATCAAATACAACATTCATTGACAATCATGGAACCATTACACCAACAACTATCACTAAAAAAATTTCTAATACCCAATCCTCTGCATCCGCGCTTCAAACGATCCAAGATGATGGCACCCATCACGATATGGATAATTTCTTCGCTGCACTCAATACCCTTGGTAGTGATGCGGAAGTAGCCCATGCGGTCGAATCGACCACCCCTGAGGGGACGCATGCTACGTCAATGGCCAATACTCAAATCATGAATGGCATTCAAAACGTGGTCGATGGTCGTCAAAACACCACATTAGGCAATGGGATGAACTCAGGGGATGCGACGTTAGCCGATAAAAACCTGTGGGTTAAACTTTATGGTGGTCGTGGAACGCAAGAAGACAAAAGTGGTATGAATGGGTTTAATCTCAAAAGTCGTGGTTTAGGGATGGGGGTAGATACCGAAATCGGAGATAAAAAACGTATTGGTATGGGATTGTTTTACACCAATGCCAATGTCAATGTTCACTCTATGCCTCAAAGCAGTCTTTTAAAAGTTTATACGGCGATGGTCTATGGAAATCTCCCTGTTTATGCCAATACCGATTTACTCTATCAAGCGGGGTATTCATGGCAAAAAACCGATTCTTCTCGAACGGTTCTCCCCACTTATACCAATGCAACAGCTGAGTATACGGCAAAAACAACCTCATTGGATCTTAAGCTGGTTCAAGCGTATAAAATGGCGAACAGTGTCACGGTTCATCCTCGCATTGAAGGAACCTATCGTCATACTCAAAATCCAGCCTATGCAGAGGGGGGAGCGGGTGCTATGAATCTTAATGTCGGACGATTTAGCACCTCTCAATTGATCTTTGGTGGGGGAGCAACGGTGGATTACACACTGGATCAAAATTCTAAACTTCTTACCGATCTTGGGGTGGGATACGATTTTCATCATAATGCTCAAAGTGTAACTGCCTCGTATGCGGGGGCATCCAGTGTAACTTTTAACACCCAAGGGATTGATAATGGGGGGTGGAACTACATATTAGGATTAGGGTACGAACGTGCCAATGTCCTCAATGGAAACATCAGCCTCATGTACAATTATCAAGCGCAAGGGAGCAGTTTTACCAACCATACTCTCTTAGCCAACTACGTGTATAAATTTTAAGTCAACGGATGAAAAACACCCTCTTCCTCTTAGCCCTTATGGTTTGGATGGGGGGGTGTAGTAGCTCCATCCCCTCACCCCAAGAACGCAAAGCGACCTTAGTGGCATTGGGTGCACAACACCATCTTACCCTTACCCCCATACACACTTCCCCTTTTACCCTTATGTCTATGGTCTCTTCCGAATGTACCACCAAAACGATGCGTATGTATATCGAAGGGGATGGATTATCATGGGTAACACGTTCCCGTTTATCCCAAGACCCGACCCCCATCACCCCCCTTGCGGCGAAATTAATGCTCCTTGACCCCAGTGGATGCAAAGCGTATTTGGCACGCCCATGTCAGTATACTCTGGATGCGCAATGTACCAATGACTATTGGAGTTCACGCCGTTTTAGCCCTGAGGTTATTGAAAGTTATTCCCAAGCATTGGATGGTCTCAAACAACGTTACGCGCTACATTCCTTTACGGTGATTGGGTATTCTGGGGGAGGTGCGGTGGCGGCATTGGTGGCAGCATCACGTACCGATGTGACCCAGCTCATCACCGTTGCGGGGAATGTGGATACCCAAACATGGGTAGAACTCCATAACTTAGACCCCTTAGAAGGATCCCTTAACCCCGCAGATGAAGCCAATCGCCTTGAGACCATCGAGCAATTTCACCTCATCGGCAAAGAAGATACCATCGTCCCCCCTGAGGTGTTTTTTGCCTATCGTAACCGTTTTAGCCACCCCCAAAAAATCCACTACCACCTCTATGACCATGTTACCCATAAAGAGGGGTGGGAAGAGCCGTGGAGTCGGTTTTTTTCCACCCTTCCATAATAATCTATTTTGTCAGGAGATATCCCCTATGACCCCAGAAAAAGAGCCTCAGATTGATTTTAATTAGTCAGCCCTGAAAAACCCTAAAGACGTCCTGTATTAGGCACTTTAAAAG
>JAVHOQ010000102.1:0-9247 GCA_036170115.1 Sulfuricurvum sp. | reverse complement strand
AGAAAAAAGTTTTTCCAATACCATGGATACGTTATTGAGCTATGTAACCCACAGTACGGGGGTTATTTTAGCTGCGTACCCTTTTGGTGCTTTTGCTGAGGAAACGAATGGCAAATCGCTTATTACCCTTGCGAAAGATAGTCAGGGGTACAGTGTTGTTGCAGGTAAAGAGCCTTTGTCGGTTATTGGCGTTTCCCAAAATGAGGAGGTTCGTTTTGCCGATAATGAGGGGTTAGCGGTTATCGAAGCTAGCTATATCGCCCCTGAAATAATTGCCAAAAAAATGGGCGAGACTAAAGTGGCTTCGACTGCGGTCTATTATCATGCCTCACGGGGTTCTGAACCCTCCTTAAAAATCGGGGTTGATTATGCAATGAAGCTTTTTGAAACCTATTCGATGTCCCTTATTTATGGGGGAAGTTTGGAGTTACGTTCGGCTAAAGAGACCACCATCGTCACCATCCATGAAGAGGAATTTGAAGCGTTTATTGGGATGAAAATTGACAAACTAACGATCACCCAGATTCTTAAAAATTTAGGGATGTCGATTAGCAAACCCACCAGCTCCGCGTTTGCGATTTCAGTACCGAACTTCCGACACGATATTGTGAACAAACACGATATTATTGAGGAGATTGTCCGTATTATAGGTATTGGTAATATCCCCTCTAAGCCATTTATTTTTGGTGAAAAAAATCGCCATACAGATGATTTTGAAGCGTATAAAAAAACACGTATGTATCGTCATCGCAGCGCGTACAATGGCTTTTTTGAGAGTGTCCATTTTGTCTTTAATGAGCGTGCGGTGTGTGAACGTTTTGGATTTATCTGTACCGATCCCCAAAAAGAGTTGCTCAATCCCATCACCGCAACGTTGGATACCTTGCGTCCTACGCTGATGATAGGGCTATTGAATGCGGCTTCGTTAAACAGTAAGTCCAACCAAAAAAAGATTGCCCTTTTTGAAACGGGGATGATTTTTGATGCGCAGCGTCATGAGAGCAAACGGATCGCTTTTGTCATGAGTGGAGCGTCTGAGGGGGAGAAAATTGCCAATGGGGGGAAAGCCCCTATGGTTGATTTTCAAGGATTTGTCCAAAAAATTGCGGATGTGATTGGATCGTTTGAGATGGTGCCTTTTACCCCAGACCATACCTTGGCACACCCCTACGTGCGTGCTAATGTGATGATGGAGGGTCAGTCGATAGGGGAACTTTTCCGTCTTCACCCCAGCGTTGAAGAGGAATTTGATCTTCCTGTTACGTTTATATGCGAATTGGATATGGACGCGTTGCCGTATGGATTGGTCGAAGCGCACCCTTTTTCAAAATATCAACCCTCTTTTAGGGATTTGAGTTTGATCGTCCCCAAAACACTCACCTACGAAAGCATTAAAGCAGTTATTAACAAGCATGCCAGTGCCGATGTCAAACGGTTCTATCCTGTCGATCGGTATGAATCGGATGCTTTGGGTGATAATATGAGTTTGAGTGTTCGCTTCATGCTTCAATCGGAAGAAAGAACATTGGAAGAAGAGGATATTACCGCAGCCGTTGAGTGGATTTTGACAGGTTTGAATGAAGAGTTAGGGATTGGTTTACGATGATGCGTGTCAGTGTTTATCCCTCGGATGTATTTAGCTTGCACACGGATGCCATTGCTCCTGATAAATCCATCTCCCACCGTTGTGCGATGTTCTCTTTGTTGGCACAGGGGAGAAGCCGTATTGAAAATTTTTTACGGGCAGAAGATACGTTAAATACCCTCGAAATCGTCCGTCAATTAGGGGCAAAAGTGGAAGATGATGGGATGGTCATCACCATTGAATCCGATGGTATTCACGAACCCAGTGATATTTTGGATTGCGGCAATTCAGGGACGGGGATGCGGTTGTTTTGTGGGTTGCTCTCCTCAGCAAAAGGGCATTTTATCCTTACGGGGGATGAATACCTTAAACGTCGTCCTATGAAACGGGTGACCCAACCATTACGTGCCATTGGAGCTTCTTTGGATGGACGAAATGGGGGTGATTTAGCCCCGCTAGCCATTCGGGGAGCTTCCCTTCATGCGTTTGACTATGAATCCAAAATCGCCTCCGCACAAGTCAAAAGTGCGATGATTTTAGCAGCTTTACGTTCCGATGGAGTATGTAGCTTTCGTGAACCCCAATTAAGTCGTGACCATACCGAACGGATGCTTTTGGGTATGGGGGCAACGATTGCGATTGAGGGATTAACCACCAAAATTTCACCGCTTGAAAAACCGCTTTCCCCCTTGGATATACGCGTTCCCTCCGATCCTTCCAGTGCGTTTTTCTTTGCGGTTGCTGCAGCCATTACCCCCAATGCGTCGGTGGTCATTGAGGGGGTGACCCTTAATCCTACCCGTATTGAAGCATTCAAAGTCTTAAAACGGATGGGGGCAGATATTACCTATGCGATAGAGAGCGAAAAATACGAACCCATCGGTACCATTACGGTCAAATATGCCCCCTTAAAAGGGGTGGTCGTAGAGAAAAATATCGCATGGCTCATTGATGAACTTCCTGCCCTTTCGATTGCTATGGCGTGCGCTGAAGGGGAAAGTACCATCAAAAATGCTCAAGAGTTACGGGTAAAAGAATCCGATCGTATTAAAACGGTGGTGGATAATCTCAATCTGTGCGGTATTACAACGCACGAATATCCCGATGGATACACCGTTTTGGGGGGAACATTACACAAAGCTACGGTTAATAGTTATGGAGACCATCGCATCGCAATGAGTTTTTGTATTGCAGGATTACGCTGTGGTATGGAGGTTGAGGATGTGGAGTGCATCAATACCTCTTTCCCCAATTTTTTTGAGTTGTTAGGTCAGTGTACTGAGGTTGTTCGATGAAAATAGCGTTAGCCGAAAGTTATGGATTTTGCTTTGGGGTGAAACGGGCGATTAAGATTGCCGAAGAGAACAAAAATTCCGCTACGTATGGCCCTTTGATCCATAATCCCAATGAGATAGAGCGACTGAAGCGCGATTTTAATGTGGCATTGAGTGAAAATTTAGAGAGCTTTCAATCCGGAGAGACCGCTGTTATCCGAACGCATGGTATTCCCAAAGAGGAGTTAGCCTTATTGCGTGAGCGTAAGGTAAATGTGGTGGATGCAACTTGTCCCTACGTCACCAAGCCACAGCAGATTTGTGAAGAGATGTCTGCTTTGGGGTACGATATTATTATTTTTGGAGATAAAGAGCATCCTGAAATCAAAGGGGTAAAAAGTTACGCCACAGGAAACGTTTATGTGGTTAATTCTGCTGAAGAGATAGCCACGCTTCACTTACGGGAACGCGTAGCAGTTGTCGCCCAAACTACCCGTCGTATTGAGGATTATCAAGGAATTGTTGCGCAACTGATGATGTCGCATAAAGAGGTACGTGTTTTTAATACCATTTGCAATGCAACGTTTGATAATCAAGATGCGACCCATAAAATTGCTAAAAAAGCGGACGTTATGATTATTATTGGGGGTAAAAATTCTTCTAATACCAAGCAACTCTATGCCATTGCTTTGGATGAATGTTGTGATAGTTATCATATTGAATCGGCTGAAGATTTAGACTCTTCGTGGTTTGAAGGTAAAGAATTTTGTGGTATCAGCGCAGGAGCATCGACTCCTGATTGGATTATTCAATCGGTGATTGAACGTATTAAAATGGTGTTATAAATACGTATGGAAAAAAAGTGTGCTCATATCGCTATTATTATGGATGGCAATGGACGATGGGCTCAAAAACGGGGTCAAAATCGTTCGTCTGGGCATGAAGCAGGGGCGAAAAAAGTTCGTGAAATCACCCATTTTTGTGCAGATAGAGGGATTGATTATCTAACGCTTTACGCATTTAGTACTGAGAATTGGAAACGTCCCGCCTTAGAAGTGGTATTTCTGATGAAGCTGATGACGAAATATTTAAAAAATGAGCTGCCCCTTTTAGTCAAAAATAACATCCGTTTTGAAACCATCGGTGATCTCTCCCCTTTTTCTCCTGCCCTCAAAAAACAGATTCAATTGGTCAAAGAGACAACCGCTCATCATACGGGATTAACTCAAGTACTTGCCCTTAATTATGGGGCGCATGATGAAATTACCCGTGCTGTGGAACGTTTAGTAGCACGTAATTTGGTTCCCACTCAAGAACATATCGAAGCGCATCTGGATACGGCATTGTTTGGAAAAGTAGATATGATTATTCGTACGGGGGGAGATATCCGTTTGTCTAATTTTTTATTATGGCAAGCAGCGTATGCAGAACTTTTTTTCACCTTCACATTGTGGCCTGATTTTTCAATCGAAGAGTTGGAAAATATTCTTCACGATTTTGACCAAAGAGAACGCCGTTTTGGTGGGTTGAATCCCTAACAAAAGCAAAATATATAGTTAGAATCAAGTATTTTTACGTTATAATCAGCCAATTTTATAGTTATAAGGGAATAGGCATGGCGTTTGATAACGAAGCGTATGAAGAAGAAAATTTTGCTGAAATGCTGGAGGCATCGTTCAAAGAGCAAGAGTCCACACGTATCACAGAAGGTGAAGTTGTTGAGATCCAAGAGAGCGATAATCGTGCATTGGTAGGTGTTGGTGAGAAGCTTGAGGGGATTTTACCTTTAGATGAGATCCGTGATGCTGAGGGGAATCTTCTCTTCAACGTGGGTGATAAGATTACCGTTATGGTTATTGGGCATTACAATGAGCGTCCAAAAATTTCCTACAAAAAAGTCCTTGAGCAAGAAAAAACCCTTGCTTTTATTAATCTTCACAAAGAAGATTTCGAGTCAGTTGTGATTGAAGCATTGGTGACTAAGAAAAACAAAGGTGGCTATTTGTTGGAAGCAGATGATGTCCATTTCTTCCTTCCACGTTCATTAGCAGCATTCAAAGAGACCGACCAAGTAGTCGGTAAAACCATTAAAGCCCAAGTGGTTAAAGTTGATCCTGCGGAGGCTTCTATCGTAGTATCACGTCGTAAACTCTTTAATGACGAGCGTAAACGTAAAAAAGAGATTATTGATGCTCTTATGGAAGAGGGAAAAATCATCGAAGGTACCATCAAAAAAATTACCAGCTATGGAATGTTTGTGGATGTTGGCGGAATCGATGGGTTGGTTCATTACAATGAAATCAGTTACAAAGGGCCTGTTAATCCTTCAAAACTTTACAAAGAGGGTGATGTCGTTACGGTAAAAGCTATCGCATACGATAAAGACAAGCGTCATCTTTCTCTTTCCATCAAAGCAGTTCAATCCGATCCATGGAAAGAGGTTGAAGATGCACTCGAAGAGGGCGATACCATCACGGTAACCGTTAGCAACATCGAACCGTATGGTATTTTTGTTGACCTTGGTAATGATATTGAAGGGTTCTTGCACGTCTCTGAAATTACATGGGATAAAAATATTAAACACCCTAAAGATTATTTGACATTGGGTCAAGAAATTGATGTTGAAGTAATCGAAATCAACTCCAATACCCATAAATTGCGCGTATCCTACAAACGTCTTCAACCAAAACCTTTTGAGGAGTTCATGAAAAAAACCCGTGAAGGGGATGTGGTTAAAGGGGTAGTCACCTCTTTGACCGATTTTGGTGCGTTTGTTAAAGTGGGTGGCGTTGAGGGGTTATTGCACAACCAAGACCTCTCATGGGATAAAAATGCTAAATGCAAAGAGTTGCTAAAAGTAGGCGATGAAGTTGACGTAAAAATTGCAAAAATTAATACTGAAGATGAAAAAATTTCCCTTAACCGTAAAGCGTTAGAGGAGAGTCCTATTGACCGTTTTGCTGCCAATCACAGAACCAATGAGGTTTTGAGTGCAACGGTTCGTGATATTAAAGATTTTGGTGTCTTTGTATCGTTGGAAGATGGAGTTGATGCGTTAATTCGTAATGAAGACCTTTTCCCGATGACCCCTGAAGAGCTTTCTATTGGTCAAAAAATTGATGCCGTAGTGATGGTCATTGATGCAAAACGGGATCGTATCCGTCTTTCCGTACGTAAATTAGAGCGTATCAAAGACCAAGAGATGCTCAACCAAATTAATGATGATGCGTCCAATAGTTTAGGTGATTTAATTAAAGATCAATTGAAATAAAGTACAACTACCCAAACCGGTAGTGGTGTTGCGCATAGAGAGGGCTAGTTTAATGGAAAAATTTAAAATTGTTGTCTGTGATCACATCCATGAAGAGGGGTTAAACCTTCTTCGTCAGGATGATAAAATTGAGATGATTTTTGCTGCTGATATGGATAAAGTTGCGTTGCTGGATGTCGTTGCAATGGCAGATGTTGCTATTACGCGAAGCTCAACTGACGTAGATGAAAAATTTATTGAAGCGGGCAAAGGGAAGCTTAAAGCGATCGTTCGTGCCGGTGTGGGTGTGGACAATGTTGACATTCCAGGGTGTTCCAAAGAGGGAATTATTGTCATGAATGTCCCCACGGCGAATACCATTGCTGCGGTTGAATTAACCATGACCCATATGCTCTCTTGTATGCGAATGTTTCCCTATTCTCACGACCATTTAAAAAACCAACGTATCTGGAAACGGGAAAAATGGTATGGCTATGAGTTAAAAGGGAAAAAACTGGGTGTTATTGGTTTTGGTAACATCGGTAGTCGTGTTGGTATCCGCTCAAAAGCCTTTGAGATGGAAGTCATCGCGTATGACCCGTATATTCACCCTTCCAAAGCGACCGATTTAGGTGCTAAATATACGACCAATTTTGAGGATATTTTAGCGTGTGATATTATCACGATTCACACCCCAAAAAACAAAGAGACCATCGGGATGATTGGTACGGATGAAATTGCCAAGATGAAAGATGGCGTTGTCCTTATCAACTGCGCACGTGGTGGATTGTACGATGAAGATGCCCTTTATGAGGGGCTAACATCGGGTAAAGTGCGTTTTGCTGGGATCGATGTCTTTAACAAAGAGCCTGCGACCAGTAATAAATTATTAGATTTGGATAATATCTGTGTTTCTCCGCACTTGGGTGCCAATACGTATGAGTCTCAATACAATATTGGGGTAGAAGCAGCACAGCAAGCGATCGAAGCGGCAAAAGGGATTGCGTATCCTCATGCGTTGAATTTGCCCATTGATGAGACGAAAATTCCCTCTTTTGTGAAACCTTTCCTCGAAATGGGGCAAAAAATCGGGTTTCTAGCCTCCCAAATGAATAAAGCCTCCATTGTCTCAATCAAAGTAAGTGGTCGTGGGGATATTGCGGAATACGTCAATTCGTTGGCAACCTTTGTCACCGTTGGGGCATTAGCCGATATCTCAGGCGATACCATCAATTATGTGAATGCAGATTTTGTGGCAAGTGAACGCGGTATCAAAGTTGAGACCGAAGAACTTCCCTCTAGCATCGTCTATAAAAATTTGGTAACGGTTCGATTAACGACCGATAAAGACGTTATCGAGATCAGTGCTACCATGTTTAATGATGATGTTCAACGCATTGTTGAGATCAATGGATTTGGTATTGATGTTGAACCCAAAGGGAACATGATCTTGTTTAAAAACACGGACGTTCCAGGGGTTATTGGGCAAGTGGGTACACTTTTAGCTGCACATGAGGTCAATATCGCTGATTTCCGCTTGGGTCGTAACAAAAGTGGTGAGGCGTTGGCGGTTATTATCGTTGACTCCGCCGTTAATGATAAAACCATCAAAGAACTTTCTGCTCTTAACGCGTGCATTAGCGTCTCGTACGCACGTATCTAATCTTCTTTCGTCGCATTCTTCCCGCGTAGGCGGGTGATTGCTTTTCTTGATACTATCTTTATACCCCTTACCCGTATCTTGATACCTCACTGATAGCACATCGTCTATAATAAACGTCTACAATCCTAATCTAAAGGGACATTATGACGTCACGAGAACGACTTAAAAATGAGATGATGGTCATCAAGGCATTGGGGATGGTTTATGGCGATATTGGAACCAGCCCTATTTATACCTTGGCGGTCGTTTTGTTGTTGATGGAACCTACTACAGAGTCCATTTTTCAAATTTTATCGATGATTTTTTGGACAATGCTGATGCTGGTCACGGTTCAATACGCATGGTTAGCTACGAGTCTTTCTAAGCGAGGGGAGGGGGGAACAGTCGTATTGGTGCAACTGTTACTTCCCTATCTTAAAGGGGCGAAAGTAGCTGCTTTGGTGAGTGTTTTGGGCTTTTTTGGTATTTCATTGATGATTGGGGATGGGGTTATCACCCCTGCTATTAGTATTTTGAGTTCGGTTGAGGGGATTGTCTTGATCCCTGGATTAGAAAATACCCCCAAAACGCTTTTGCTTATGATCGCTTCAGGGATTGCCTTAGCGTTGTTTGCGGTGCAGAAGAAAGGGGTGGAAAAAGTCGCCAGTGCTTTTGGCCCGATTATGGTCGTGTGGTTTTTTGCGTTGGCATTAGGGGGAGGTTACTATCTGCTGCAATCCCCCGAAGTGTTAAAAGCGATTTCGCCTTTATACGCCATACACTTTATTATGACCCATCCTTATATCGCGTTTGTGGTCTTAGCCGATGTCCTTTTGTGTGCGACGGGGGGTGTGAAGCGTTGTACGCGGATATGGGGCATTTGGGACGCTTACCCATCCTCAAAGGGTGGCTTTTTGCCTCTCTCACCTTACTCATTTCGTATTATGGTCAGGGGGCTTTTTTACTTTCTCATCCCGAAGCTGCCAAAGCACCGTTCTTTGAACTGTATCACACACTGGTTCCAAGTTTGTATGTTCCATTGCTGTTATTGAGCGTAGTAGCAACGGTGATTGCCTCCCAAGCGATGATCAGCGGGATTTTTTCGGTGCTTTATCAAGCGATGACCACCCGTATTTTCCCCCATTTCAGCGTGAATTACACCTCCAATGAGTTGCGTAGCCAAATTTATGTGGGATCCATTAATTGGTTTTTGTTTATCTGTGTCGTGATTATGCTCTTTGTTTTTGGTGAATCGGGCAAACTTGCCGCAGCGTATGGTCTTTCGGTTGCGGGGGCGATGAGTATCACAGGGATATTGATGAGTATGGTTTTTAGGTTTAAACGCCACTACTTCAAAATGGGAATTTCTATCATTGCAGGATTAACCAGCTTGGTTTTCTTTGTCTCCTGTTGGCTCAAAATTCCGCATGGTGGTTATTGGTCACTGACCTTACGCAGTAAATAATTTTTTCGGGATAAGCGTGGTATAAATTTGA
>JAVHOQ010000101.1:0-9261 GCA_036170115.1 Sulfuricurvum sp. | reverse complement strand
GATTTTCGGACTCTGGACTGCTTAACGTCTGCCAATGCACGAATCACGATATCCCCTGAATCATGTCCGTAGGTATCGTTGACCATTTTAAAATAGTCAATATCAATCATCAAAATGGCATAACTATCGTTGGTTCTAAGGGATTGATCGACTGTTTTATCAATAAACTCTTCCATAAAGCGGCGATTGTACAATCGAGTAGCTCCATCCCGAAGAGAGGAATCTCGAAGTTTATCGGTTAAGGTTCGACTCTCAATGACCGCTTTTGCCGCCTCAAAATAACTTTTAATACTCGGAAGTGACTGATTTAACGTCTCAATCGTGCGAAGATGATTTGCTGAGTAGGAAAGCGTTAATGCCAAATCATCGTTAATATTAAAAGGAACACAGGTGTATTCTTTGTTGCTCACCGAACAATTTTGGCACACATGGGCAAAATCGGTTGAATACACATCGGTGTGCGTTCGATACGCACGACATCCCATGGCATCAACATCCACTGTAGGGGTGCAAAAACTTTCATGATCGGTGATATAGATAAGACGACGTATTTTAGACCCTTTATCTACTTCGTACAAAGCAAAATGGTCAAAATGAAATTTTTCTTTGAGGACATAGATAAAACGTCCATAAATCTCCTCTTTAGTACTGTCTAATTCAATCGTTTTTTTAAATTTATAGACATCAGAGAGTTCTTTAATAATCGTTCCCGCCGAATTTAATGGATCAGAGCATACAATATTGGAGCCTGACATAAATGTCCCCAAATCTTGTTTAATATTCCCAAAGGTTTCATCCATTTTTTCAAAGAGGGTATTCATCTGCTCTGCCACTTCATTTCCCCCATTTGTAAGGGTAGTCGTAAAGCGAAAACTAAAATCCCCTTTACGCGCTTGTTTAATCCCTTGTTGAAGGTTTTCAAAGAGTTTCATATAAGGTTTAAGGTAGTGTTGCGTTGCCCACAATGCAATCACCAAAAAAAGTAGATTAATCCCAAAAATTTTAGCAATGGTCAACGCCCCTGTTTGTCAAATATCATTGATACTAAATTCCATACTAATGGCACCAAGAACATCCCCTTCTTTGGCTTGATGACAGCTTAAACAATTGGGGTTTCCATCAGCCGAAGCGATGTAAGGGATGGTCACCCGCAAAACCGCCTCTTGCGAATTTTCGCGGATACTGCTAATGATCCGACCCTCTTTGAGTACTTTTCGATCAATGGCATCACGGGGGTGTTCATTTTTGAACCCCTCACCATGCTGAGCAATAACCGTAGGAGAGCGTACGAGCCAAATGGCTTGAATATCTCTCGTTTGAGCTACATTGGAGAGAAAGAATTGCCTTTTATCCATAATTCCATTGACCATATGAGCAGTAAGACCATCTCGAACCATTTCAGCGGTCATTTTGGATTTTTCAAGGGCGTTAGCATATCCATAATCACGGAAATTTAAGGCAACATTGGTGATGGTGGCAACCGCTAATCCCATCAGCATAAAAGCAACAATAAAAAGTATTTTTCGATTGGTATTCATAAAAAAATCCTACTTAAACATTTAATCCATTTTCCATAAAAAAAAGTTATTTTACGCGAATAATAATTAAAAAAAATTATTCTACCGTTACACTTTTTGCCAAATTACGGGGCATATCAACATCATTGCCCAAGCGAATCGCAATTTCCATCGAAAAAAGTTGCAAAATGACCATCATCTCAAAAAACTCTGCCATGTAATCACTATGGGTATGGGTGCGGATATGGTCATCCGCTTTATCAAAGTCCAAGGGGCTGAGCGAACAAATCGTCGAATCGCGCGCACTTAACTCCTCCACATTGCTTTTGGTTTTATCGTACAATTTGTGTTCAGGAAGTAAGGCGATGGTAAACAATTCCGGATCGGCTAAGGCAATGGGTCCATGTTTCATCTCCCCGCTGGGATACCCCTCCGCATGAAGATAACTGATCTCTTTGAGCTTTAACGCCCCCTCAAGTGCTAAAGGGAAAAATACATCTCTTCCGATAAAAAAGAACCCATGACCGTGCAAATACCGTTTGGAGAGGCGACGAAGCTGTTCATGGGTCGTACTATCGACTTTGACCACATTAGGAAGCGTCCGTAATACACCAATTTGTCGAATCATTTCGGTAGCTTCAAGGGTTTGACGTAGACCTGCCAAATGAAGACTTAACATCCACAAGACACTCACTTGGGTGGCAAAGGCTTTGGTCGAAGCGACCCCTTTTTCAATTCCCGCACGGGTCAAGATACTGGCATCGGCTAAACGCACCATCGAAGAGTTATCGACATTGCAAATAACCAACGTTTTAAGACCCCGTTTTTTTGCCATTTTGAGGGTCTCTAGGGTATCGGCGGTCTCTCCGCTTTGGCTAATGACCACAAACAGCGTATCGGGGGTGAGAAGCGGTTCACGATACCGAAACTCACTGGCGATTTCCACCGACGTACGGATTTTGGCATGATGCTCCAACAGATACGTCGCGACCATCGCCGCATGGTAACTGGTTCCACACGCACACAGTTTAATCTCACAAATTCCCTCAAAAAGATCGCATGGAAGCTCTTCAAAATAAATTCCATCCTCACGTAAACGTCCCATCAACGTATCAGCCAATACGCTACTTTGTTCATAAATCTCTTTTTCCATGAAAAAGCGATATCCCTCTTTTTGCGCGGAAAGTTTCGTAACACTCAAAGGGACAAAACGGTGCTGCACTAACTGATGCTGCCCATCATACAATGTGATGTTCCCCGCTGTGGAATACCCATAATGACCATCTTCCAAATAGATCACCTCTTGTGCTTTACCAATCAATGCCGCATCCGAAGAACCAAAAAAAGTCTCCGCCTCATGGCTACGTCCTACAATCATAGGGGAACCGTTTTTGGCAAAGAAAATCGTTTTATCCTCCGATGCGGTCACCAGCAAGAGGGCATACGCCCCTTCCAATTGCGCCAATGTTGCTTTAAATGCCTCAAATGGATTGCCCACTTTGGTAAGATGATGTTCAAACAAATGGACAATCACTTCCGTATCGGTTTGACTCACAAACTGCACTCCCTCATGGGTCAGGCTGTTTTTGAGTTCTTGATAATTTTCGATAATTCCATTATGCACCACATACGAAACCGCTCCAACGTGGGGATGGGCATTAAGTTCGGTGGGTTTTCCATGGGTTGCCCAACGGGTATGCCCAATTCCAATCGAAAAACCAGTGCTTTCAAAAGGGGAGGCTTTTTCTTCAAGATTGATCAGTTTTCCGACTGCTTTAAACAGCGAAAATTGGTGATTTTGAAGGACGACAATTCCCGCAGAATCGTATCCTCGGTATTCCAGCTCGCGAAGTCCGTCAATTAAAATCTCTTTGACCGGTTTGGTTCCGATATAGCCTACAATTCCACACATTGATTATCCCTTTGTTAACTGAGTAATTATTTGGGCTGCATTATCGCACATCCTGTTTTGTTTTTCGATTAAGAAGTGATCGCGCGCTTTGTTTTTATCGGTGTGAATTTTGGCGGTGGCAATATTAATCTGTGCTTCATCGAACAGTTGGACAAAATAGGCCAATAATCCCCGCTGATTGGTGGTATTGAGATTGAGTTGCGCATAATGGAGGGAATGGTCACAATCGAGGGTAATCTCATTGGGTTTGATACTGGGTTTGGGCAAATTGAGTTTTTTAGACATATCAAATGCCTCTTCGATAATGGAGATAACAAACTCCATCGTCCCCTCTTGCGGGGATTGTAAAAATTCGATTCTAAAATATTTGATCGAATCAAACAGGGTAAAAATATCCATGGATGCGACATCCAAATAGCTTAGTTTTCCCAATAAATAGCCCAAGTTAAGGGGAACTTTTCGGAAAATATGAAGAACCAGTCCTTGTTCAATATCGATCTCAAACGTAAAGGTGTGACACGTTTTGGCCTCTTTAAAAAGGGCAATAATCTCATCGGAGGTGTGTTTAAAAAAGAAAAGATTCGATTCGATGGAGAGGAGCTTTTTTTGGTCTATTTTACTCAATAACCCAAAATCGGGGTCATTAAGGAGCCGTTTTTCTTTGTTTTGCCGTTTAATGGCATCGGTCAAACGGTCATTTTGGGACGATATTTCCAACGACGCTTCGTAGAGTTCATGGAGCAAATTTGCCCCAAAATTGGTATACGTCCCTTTTCCTACCCCATTAATATCGGCATAAGTGAGGATATAAAGCAACTTAAGGTTCTCGGGCGTTTTGATTTTGGACATAAACTGGTAGAGGGGTTTTTCACTGTAGAGATTTTCCCGATACGCCACATTGCTCATCAGCGTGTGATACCGAACCAAAATCACCGCGCGTTCATGGACGGAAGCGGGAAGTTTGATACTCTGAATAAAAGGGATAATGAGTTTTGCCCCCACCTCACTGTGATCTTGTTTGCGCCCTTTGCCCGTATCGTGCAGCAATGTGACCGCTTTGAGCAATACTTTATCGGCACCGCTTAATGCCTCATACAACGCGGCAACATTGGGATCGTGAATCGCCTCAAGGGCTTTAACGCACTCAATGGAGTGAAGATCCACGGGATAGTGATGATACCCATCAAATTGGGGGAGATGGAGTACTTTTTTAAACGCACCAATCAACTGATGCAAAATACCCGCATCGTAAAAGAGCTTTAACATCGCATACAAATGGTTACGTTCAAAGAGCTTGCGCAACAACGTATGGGTTTTGGTTTTCATCGGATGCTTGATGGTCACATAGGTAAAATGGAACAATACGCTCTCATCAAATTTCCACCCTACACGATCGTCCAAGGACACGAGTAATTCCAAGAGCGTGTCCACCGAGGGGGTCTTAAGATGATACGAGCTGTAAAGCACCTGATCGACCGCATAAAACCCTTTGGCAACACGACTTGCGCGTAAAACAGCCAACGCCGTGGAATCAACCAGATAGTGCCGTGCCATTTTTTTGACGTAAATTTTGGTAAAGTTGCTAATCCGCCATTGGGCTTCAAGGAGTTTGGTCACCAACCGACGCTCATCGCTAAAGCCCAGCATACGAGTAATCGTGGGCATCACATCCAGCACCAACTGATCTTGTTGTTTATTCGCGACAAGATGCAACGCACTGCGCACCCGAAACAACAATTCCAACGCAATGCGATACTCACGGTACTGCTCTTCGCTAAACAATCGCCCTGTCAGTTCTCGCAATGCCCCTACCCCGTACAACGTTTTGGCGATCCAGTACAACAGTTGCGAATCCCGTAATCCCCCGACCCCCTCTTTGATATTGGGTTGCATCGAAAAAGGGAATTTGGCACGACGTGTTTCGGCTTCTTGGATTTTGGCTAAGACAAATGCTTGTGGGTTATCGTGACGGATAAGATTTAAACGGTGCAGTGTCGCATTCCACGTAAAGGGAGACCCAATAATGAGCCGTGACTCCATCATTGCGGTTTTGATCGTGATGTCTTCGCGTGAAGCTTTGAGCAAATCGTTCATTTCATGGACACGATGCCCCAATTTTAACCCCGAATCCCACGCCAAATAGAGAAATTTTTCGATAATAGCATCGATATGATACCCTTCGTTTTTTTCATACACCATCATCAAATCAATGTCACTGTGGACGCACAATTGCTCTCGCCCATAACTTCCCAACGCAATCAACGCAATGGGGATATTCCCCCGCATGGGGAGATAGTGACCAAACATTCGACGTAAAATCGTTTTGTACATCAAGGAAATAAGAGAATCCAATTTTTTAGTATGGGTGACCAAAAAATCTTTCCCTTGATTCCGTTCAAAAAGGGTTAAGAGGGAATCTTTATACGCATTGATGTGAATTTTAAAACATTTGGAGAGGGCAAAATCGCTGGCGTTGGATTCGATAAGGTCTTCTAACTGAAGTTCAAGGGTCATGGGGACTACTTTTTTTTGGTGGTATTGTATCTCAATTTTTGGGTACAATCTTAGGCTAAAACGGTATGAAAAGGAGACATCGAATGTTTGATGTAACGCAAGGGTTCAAAATCAAAACACTCAAAGTGGATCATTTTAAAACATTACGCAATTTTGAAATCACTTTTACCAATGAAGAGGGCAAACCGCTTCCGATTATTGTCATCGCAGGAAAAAATGGGATGGGAAAAACATCCTTACTGGACTATATTGCCCATGTTGTTCCTGAAGGCTTGAATGGTATTTATGATATATCGTATATTTTAGACAATCAAATCTATGATCAATTACAAAATCATATGACATATGGAAATGGGATACACTATAACATCCCAGCCTTTTTAGAGCATTTGATCTATATTCCTGCTCAAATTACAACTCAAGAAGAAATGGATAGCCTCAACGCTTTACTACTCGAATACATCGATCATTGTATTTATGATGAAGGATTTACCTCACTCAAAGCCTATAAAATGCTTCAAGAGAATATTAATGAGATATTTCACGATTTTTACTTGACCTTTAAATTCAAAAAAATTGATGCAAAAAGTAAAATATCTCTATTTGAGTCCAAAAATGGAACCGAATTTTCAGCAAATGAACTCTCTACGGGTGAAAAAACTCTTTTGTTTAAAATTTTAAATTTATATCTTCAAAAAGCACGAAATAAAGTGATCCTCATCGATGAACCCGAACTCTCGTTGCACCCTGAATGGCAAAATAAAGTTCTCAAATTGTATGAAAACTTTGCCCTCAAAAATAATTGCCAAATCATCATCGCAACCCATTCACCCCATATCATCGCCCAAACACCCCATAAGTATTTGAGAATTTTGGTACAAGAAGAGGGAAAAATTGTGGCTAAACAATTTGATGGTTCCCCTTTGGATAGAGACATTAATACAATTTTAAAAACCATTATGGGGGCAGATTATCTCCCTTCATGGCTTGAAGAATACCATCTTCAGTACCAAAAGCTCTGTTTTGAGGGAAAAAAAGAGAGTGATGAAGCCAAAGCATTAGAGGCTAAAATTTTAGAATTTGAAAGTCCCAACAGTGCATTTTTTCAAGGATTGGCATTTGATATGGAGCTTATGGGATGAAGTTTATCCATAAAACGCCCATCCCCTCTTTTTTCCTAGAAGAGACAAAGGGTTTAACGCAATGGGGTGAGTATACCCACAAACGAAACCTCAAAAAACATATTTTGACACACGAGCAAAACGGTCTGTGTTGCTATTGTGAATCGTATGTGACACTGGATAATTCCCATATTGAACACATTAAACCAAAATCATTAAATCCTGAAAATTTGACGTTTGATTACACCAATCTCGCGGTATCGTGTCAGGGAATATGTCATACCAATGGCAATCAACCTGCAACGTGTGGACATAAAAAAGGTAATGATTTTGACGCAGAACGATTTTTGAATCCAACGACCGTTGAAAATATTAGAGCCTATTTTGAGTATACGACGAACGGTGAGATTACAGCAAGTGCATTGGATGAGAGCAAAGCACATTATACGATGAGCTTACTACAACTCAATGCGTCTGAAAATGCTCTCCCCCAAGCACGCTTAACAGCTTTAGAGCAATTTCGTCAATCTATTCGAGAAAATGCCAAAAAAACGAAAAGAGATATAAAAACAGTGGCTCTTTCCCTACTGAACAAAGAAAATTTGGCATTTATCTCATTTTTACGATTTACGTATCACTCCTTATTGACAAGCCGATCCTAAAAAATCATCTTACCCCTTCCCTGCCAAGGGTTTCACAAACGGAGGTTTTGCCAGCCACACCACCCCAATAAGGGCAAGACAACAATACGCCGACAAGAGAAAAATATCATCACTGGCACGAAGCGCAGCTTGGGCGGTGATCACTTGTTCAAGCCATGCGGAGGGGTTGATCCCAACAGCAGCAATTTTTTGGAAAGCATCGGTGGTGAGGGGGTTGTAGAGACTATTGCCCTCCATAAGTTGGGCATGATGAAATGCGGTGCGGTGTTCCCACAGCGAAATGGTCAACGATGTCCCCATACCGCCCCCCAAGACCCGTAAAAAGTTGACCAATCCCATCGCTGAGGCGATACGGGAGGGTTCCATCCCCGCTAAAATAATGGTGGTCAGGGGGATAAAAAACATCGACATCCCCGCTCCCAACATAAGGCGTGGAAGGGAGATACTCGCAAAATCGGATTGGGGGGTGTAGGTCGCTGACCAAAAGTACGCTCCCGCGAAGATCAAAAAGCCCATGGTCGTAATGATCCGCAGATCCATCCGATGCAAATTACTCCCCACAATGGGGGAGAGCAAAAAGGCAAACACCCCCACCAACGACACCGCCGCTCCCGCCCAAAACGAGGTGTACCCCATTTGGGTCTGCAACCACAAGGGAAAGACCACTCCTCCCCCCAAAAAGATCGAATACCCCACACTCAGGGTCAATGCCCCCACCACAAAATTACGCTTTGAAAAGAGGGTTAAATCGACCACAGGATGGGGATGAAACAGCTCCCATATCACAAAAAAGGTGAGCGCTATCACCGACACTGACCCTAAAATAACGATGGTGGAGGATTCAAACCAATCCAGATCGTTGGCTTTGTCCAACATGATTTGCAACGCTCCCACCCCAATAATGAGCAATGCCAACCCCAACGTATCGATGGGGCGAATGTGCAAAGGGGTATCACGATGACCGATGAGTTTCCACACCGTAAACGCGCCAATGATCCCGATGGGGAGATTGATGTAAAAAATCCATGGCCAGCTAAAATGATCGGTGATGTACCCCCCCAACAAAGGACCCGCAATGGGAGCGGTGGTGGCAGTCATCGCCCAAAACGCCAAAGCCAACCCTTTTTTATGGTCAGGGTAGTTGGCAAGCAAGAGACTTTGGGATAAGGGCATCATGGGAGCAGCGGCTAACCCTTGTAAAACACGGGCAATCACAAGGGTCTCAAAATTGGGGGCAAGACCACACAACAGTGAGGTCAGTGCGAAAAAAAACGTGGAGAGGATAAAGAGTTTCACCTCCCCAAAACGTCCCGCCAACCATCCCGTCAGAGGCATCGCAATGGCATTGGCGGCGGCAAAAGCGGTAATAACCCAGGTCCCTTGGTTAGGACTCACCGCCAAATCACCCGAAATGGCGGGGATAGAGACATTGGCAATGGTAGTATCCAACACCTGCATAAATGTGGACATCGCCAATCCCAACTATAATGACCCCCTAAAATCAGACCAGTAAAATTTATGTTTTAATTCCAAAA
>JAVHOQ010000100.1:0-9592 GCA_036170115.1 Sulfuricurvum sp. | reverse complement strand
GAAAAGATGAAAATCAATGGTCTACTCGCTACCCCCAACCGTTTTTATGAAATGGGGGATCTTAATTACATTGATGATGCCATCGTTGAGGAGTTTGTGGGAAAATCACGCGCTTTTATCAAAATTCAAGAGGGGTGTAATTTTCGGTGCAGTTACTGTATTATCCCGTTTGTACGAGGGGATGCCCGCAGCATGGAGGAGTCCCAAATTTTGGAGCAAGTGCGACGCTTGGCGGGAAATGGATTTGGGGAATTTGTCCTTACAGGGACGAATGTGGGGAGTTATGGTCAAGGAGAGAAACGCAGTATCGCTACTTTGATGCAAAAAATGTCCCTTATTCGGGGAGTGCGTCGCATCCGTGTGGGGTCACTTGAACCCATCCAAATCAATGAACCTTTTTTAGAGATTTTGGAGGAGCCATGGTTGGAACGTCATCTTCACATCGCTATCCAACACAGTTCTGATGCCATGCTCAAACTCATGAACCGTCGCAATCGCTATGCAAGTGACCGTGAACTTTTTGCGATGCTGCACTACAAAGGGTTTGCGTTGGGAACGGATTTTATCGTGGGTCATCCGGGGGAGAGTGATGCGATTTGGGAAGAGGCGATGGACAATCTTAAGGGATTGCATCTTACCCATATCCACCCTTTTACCTATTCCAAACGCGATGGCACCCCCAGTGCGACGATGAAACCTTCCATCAATGGGGCAGTTTCATCGGTTCGTATGCAGCAACTCAATGGGATTGTTCATTATAATAATCACCAGTTTCGCCAACAACACGCGTCGCTTCCACTAGAGGTGTTGGTCGAATCAGGGGGTGAGGGGATTTATACAGGGTTAGACCAGTTTTTCAATAAAATGGTGATCCAAAGTGACGAAGATTTGTCCGGCAATTGGATAACCATCCACAATTACGAGGTAGAAAATGACCATAACACTGCGAACCTTTAACCGTAACCAACTCATTTTACTCTGCTCAGGGGGGGTTATCCTCCTTTTGCTTTTGTACGCGCTTTTACGCGATAGTAGCAGTGTTGCTTCGTTGGATGAAGTGAGCCGTTTGGTTGCTTCCAATCAGATTGAAAAAGGGGTTATTGAGGGAAAAACCCTCTACCTCTCTACCCTTAGTGAGGGGGTGGTTAAAATTCCTTTGTCTCAGGTCTCCCCTGAATTAACGTCCCATTTAAAAATTGAGGTGAAAACGTCTCGCGGGTGGGTATGGTTTCTGTTGTTGTTTGGTTCCATTGGGAGTGCCTTATGGTGGGTGACCAAGAACCGAAAAAAAGAGATGACCACAGCGGTTGAGGAACGAGGAAAATCGCACGAGTTGGGTCATAGTAACGAAGAACAGCTCCCCACTCCCGTTAAATCGACCGTCCGTTTTAGCGATATTGGGGGGATTAGTGATGTCAAAGAGGAGCTTGAAGAGATCATCGACTTTTTACGTAATCCCAAACGGTATTACCACTTTGGAGCCCGTTTACCCCGAGGGGTTTTACTCGTAGGTCCTCCAGGGGTGGGAAAAACGATGATAGCCAAAGCCGTAGCGCATGAAGCCGATGTCCCCTTTTTCTACCAAAGTGGCGCGTCGTTTGTCCAAATTTATGTGGGGATGGGGGCAAAACGGGTGCATGAACTTTTTGCCGCTGCGAAAAAAAATGCCCCTGCTATTATTTTCATCGATGAGATTGATGCCGTCGGGAAAAAACGGGGGGGAGAACGCAACGAAGAGCGTGAGGGGACGCTCAATCAGCTTCTTACCGAGATGGATGGATTTGAAGAGAGCAGTGGGATTATCGTCGTCGCTGCGACCAATAATATTGAGGTGATGGACACCGCTTTGTTGCGATCAGGGCGTTTTGATCGTCGTATTTTTGTCGATTTACCTACCGCAAGCGAGCGGGTGGCGATTTTGGAAAAATACCTTCAATCGATCCCCTATAACCTCTCCATCCCCGAAATTGCCAAAATGACCATAGGCTTTAGCGGGGCATCGCTAGCAGCATTGGTCAATGAAGCGGCGTTATTGTGTCTCCGCACCCATGAACTTCAGGTGACCTTAGACCACTTTTTGGCAGTCAAAGATAAGGTGATGATCGGAAAAAAACGCTTAGTGATGCTCAATGAAAAACAGCGTCAGTACCAAGTACGGTATCAAGCAGGTAAGGTATTCGCCTCGACATGGTTTGATCTGCCTTACGACAAAATGACCCTGACCCATGAGCTAACCCTCCCAAGCCTCTTGGAACCGTGGTTAAAAAATGAGCTTGAAGCCCACGTGCGCGTAGCCCTCTCAGGCATTGCGGCGTGTCAACTCCGCTTTGGGGAACACGCTAGTAATGGTGCGCATGATCTTGCCCACGCCAAAACCTTGGTAGAGACGATGATCTATACGTACGGGATGGGGGAATCGTTTAGTGCGTCGGTGCAGGAGGTGGAAAATCTCCTCAACCGACTCTACCAAGAGATCCTCTTTCTCATGGAACGGCATGAAAAAAGTCTCACCAAGCTCGAAGAGATTTTGAGTGAGTATGAGTACATTTCCAAAGCGTTGGCAAAAGAGACCCTCCGTGAAGTTTTTTAACGGTTTTTCATTGACCAATGGCGACCATTTTTTCCAAGAGTATCTCCATCAGAGCGATTACACCGTAGCCGGTTTTAGCTACGGTGCCATCAAAGCGATGCAATACGTCCACAATACTCCCCACCGTATCGATACCCTCCAGCTCTTTTCCCCTGCGTTTTTTCAAACACATTCCGAAGCCTTCAAGCGATTACAGCTCAAAAGTTACCCCAAAAATCCCGCCCGCTATACCCAGACCTTTCTTACCAACGGTTTTTTACCCTGCGAACAAAAACCCGTTGAGATAGACCCCCATGCCTCCCTTGAACAGCTCGAAGAATTGCTATTTTTTGTGTGGGAGAGTACTGTGATGGAGTCTCTTGTGCGCCGAGGCGTTAAAATTGAGGTATTTTTGGGAGTGGAGGATCGTATTATCAATGTTCACGGGGCGAGGGAATTTTTTCTCCCCTACGCTACGGTCACCTCGATACGAGGGGCGAACCATTTTTTACAGGGGTGCTAAGACCCTGAGTCAAGCTCAGGGTGACAATCTCCGTCATTGCGGACTCGATCCGCAATCTAAGACCCTGAATCGAGTTCAGGGTGACGGTTGGACGTACAAGGTGACGAAACCTGTCATTCCCGCGAAGGCGGGAATCCAGCTCTTTTTCCCTCGTTGGGAATGCAGATTAATGGTATACACTCCCAAGCTGGAGCTTGGAAACGAAAAAAAACATAAGGATTGAAGCGTATGAAAATCGTTATAACCCCCGTGGGTACTTCATTAATTTCAAATTATACCAATGATGATAAGGATATTTATAACCTTGTAAAGTCTATATTGACTGAAGAAAAATTTTCAATCTTATCCTCTGATGAACGGAGCCAAATTCAAGATTACTTAGGTGCTTTTTTGAAAAACTCTCTTCATTCATGTGCTGAACGAACAAGTCTTGATGCGATTAAGGAAGAGTTAGCTCATAAAATCTCTATTATTTTTCTTCTCTCTGATACTCATATCGCTGATTTTTTGGGTGAAATTTTTACATCGTATTTTTCAAATTCTCAACTAAAAAAAATTGATGGATTGCAAACCGATAGTAAAGAAGATTTTGAAAACAAGGGTCTCAGCAACTTTATGACCTTTTTTGACGCTCAAGAGAAGAGAAATCTTATTTTTAATATCACAACGGGATACAAAGCTTTTACCCAATATTTGACGATCGTTGGACAAATTTATCATATTCCAGTGAAGTATATTTTTGAACGCAGTAATGAACTTATGACTATTCCCGAATTACCCATAGGATTTGATGATCAAGTAGCAGATTTGTATTTTCCGTATTTGAATGATTTGATACTTAATCAAGTTACCATAACACCTCAAATAGAAACAGAATTACTAAAATACGGATTGGTAAAAAGAGGAGAAAAGGATTTAGTTTTAACCGTTTTTGGAAAATTATTCAAAAATGCCATCAACCATAGAGCCTCTTCTTTTGGGGATTTGATAGAACATTTATTACTCTCAATTTATATCCAAGATCAGACACTGAATGTGAAAAAAAGTTGCCCTTATACACTTAAAGATGGCAAAACAGGAGATATCGACTTACTTTTAACTTCCAACGATGGAAAAAAAATAGAACTTATTGAGGTCAAATCATTTGGACAATTTGAAAAATTTGATAAAAATCAATTACCAAAATATATTCAATACGCTAATGAAAAATATTCGGATAAATCTAAAACTATCACTATTCTTTTTTATCTCTTGGAGTCAACACTATTAGATAGGCATAAAGAAAAATTCAATGAAATATCCCAAAAATGCCAAAATGAAAAGATTGAATTTAAGGTGAACTATATCGAAATTCAACCGGAAAATTTTCCAAACTTTCTTCGCAAATTTGAGCAAAAAAAGATAGCAAGTTTTTCTTTTTGAGGTGGTTTTAGACCCTGAATCACGTTCAGGGTGACGAGAATAAAAATTATATAGTATAATGGTATAAAATATACTTGTATAGAGGGTAAATATGAAAACAAGAACATTAGAAACTATTTTAAAATTAGCCCTTGAGACGTTTCCTATCGTTTTGTTAAATGGAGCCAGACAGGTGGGTAAATCGACACTGGCACTCGAAAAATTTCAAAATTATCTCACGTTTGATGATGGAGCGTTAAGACTTTACGCAAAAGAGAATCCAAAAGCATTTCTTAAAAATCTTGAGCTTCCTATCTGTCTTGATGAGATACAAAAAGTTCCCTCTTTGCTTGAATATCTAAAAATGCACATCGACAACGAGAGGGTAAATGGCAGTTTTCTCCTGACAGGCAGTTCCAATGTATTGGATCACAAAGATGCGAAAGATACCCTTGCCGGACGACTGTGTGAGCTACGGCTTCATCCGCTCAGTTCAAAAGAAAAAAAGGATAAAGCGGATGAAAACGTAATCGAAAAACTGTTAAAAAGAGATTTTAAGCTTCCCCAAAAAGAGTACAGCGATGAGATCATTCAACACATTCTTGATGGTGGTTATCCTGAAATTTTAACCCTTGAAGGGGTACAAAAAGATTTATGGTATAAGTCCTACACGGCTACGTATATCGAACGCGATGCACGCGATTTGGCGGACATACGAGACATTGATAGCTTTATAAAGTTTGTGAATGTATTGGCTTCTCGAAGTGCCACACTCCTTAACAAATCAGCGCTTAGTAGTGACATAGGGATAAAAGATATAACAACAGACAACTACCTCTCGATCATCAGTCGTATCTATCAAGTGACCCTGCTTCGACCCTATTTTGCCAATATCGGCAAACAATTTACCAAGTCACCCAAAGTGTTTTTCAACGATACGGGAGTGCTTTGTTCCTTGCTACGCATTGACTCAAAAGCAAAACTTCTTAGCTCACCCTATAGCGGAGCCATATTTGAGACCTATGTCTTTGGCGAACTGCAAAAACACCTCGCGTATAGGCAAAAAAGCGGTACACTTTATCACTACCGAACAAACGACAAAAAAGAGATAGATTTTATCCTCGAAGTGGACAACGAGATAATCGCGTGTGAAGTAAAACAAAGCGGTAGTATCAAAAAAGATGATTTCAAACACATCATCGATTTTCAAAGTAGATGCGGGCAAAAATGTTTAGGGATCGTGTTTTACAATGGTGAACGCGTTAGGGAGTTTAGCGAAGATTTAGTAGCGATTCCATTGGGGGTGTTTTTATGATGTTACGTTTTTTAGACCCTGAAACGCGTTTGGGGTGACGAAACCTGTCATTCCCGCGAAGGCGGGAATCCAGCTTAAGCATTCCACCTCAGGAGAGGATGGAACAAGAAAAAACCCTATCATTGCGGACTCGATCCGCGATCTAAAACCCTGAATCGAGTTCAGGGTGACAAACTCTCTAAAACGAATACGCACATAACGGCAAGACAATTGAGAGGGTAAGGTATCCCGTACCAATGGTATACAGCAACATCCGATCAAACGCGACGATAAAATCATTGTGATGATTTTTGACTTCCAACTTATGGGCGATCAACCCCCCCGCCACGATCAAAATGACCGAAAAGAGGGAGATGATATTCAAAATATCCAATAACCCAAACGTTCCACTCTCAGGGGGGACGAGCGCACTGATGACATAGGTATTTGCCATCACCCCAAAAAAGGCAGCACCTGCTAATCCCATCCGCAAATCGACCATATCAGGGGTGGTGGTCAAGACCATTAGCCCCAAGACAACCGAGAGGAAAAACGGTAAAAAGATTTTGAGGTAAAACCCAAACCCCGGTCGATGGATCGCGATGGCTAAAGTGTATTCTGAAAAAACACGGTTTAACCCTTCTGCATTGGGGGAGCTGAAGGTACTTTTGTACTCATGCGGTTTAACCACTTGATCAAATTCTGTGACATTAAAGCCTGGAATATGGATTTTAGGGGCAACCGCTGAATTTTCATCTGGGACGTAGCGCATGGTCGCCGCATCGTGTTTTTTGTCTTCGATAAAGATACGGATGAGATGATCTTCCAGTGAGAGCCGTCGAATATCGAATACTTTATTCACAGTAATTCGTAATTTGTAGCGTTGATAATTGTGTCCATCAGCTAGATAGTGTTCACTGGAGAGTTCTTTGGCATCAATCATCCCCCCTGCTATTTGAAACGTCTCTCCAGGATTGAGTTCTTTGGAACCAACCCATGAAAACCAAACATACATATCCGCCGAAAAGGAGGAATTGGCGATTGAAAGATTATGGATATTTTCCAAATACGTCCCCACTTTGACCTCGGTAAAATCCTTTTTTTTGGGAGGGTATGTGGTGGTTAATTGTTGCATAGTGAGCTGATAGGAGTGCATGGTCAAGGAACCCTCTCGTGCTTCAGATAAAAAATTTCCAAAGAAAAAGGTCAAAAAGAGATAGATGAGGACAATAATTCCTGCTCCAAGTTGAAGTGTACGTTTTTGTGTGGGGGTGATGTTCATGGGTACTCTCGTGTAAAATTAGTGGGGCTTATTGTAGCTTATTGCATGGGGTAATCCAAGGAGATTTTACGGAGAGATAGGTGATCCGTACGCTTAGACCCTGAGTCAAGCTCAGGGTGAGAGAACGGGAGAAGAACCCTTAGTTCGTACTTCGTTTAGGATACGCCATGGCAATAAGGATTGCAATGACCGCATACGTCCATGGGACGAAATCGGGAATGGGAACAGGGTCGCCTTTGGCGTACGAGTGCATCCCTGCGAGATAATAATTGACCCCAAAATAGGTCATTAACACCGACGTAAACGCCAAAAGCGAAATGACACTAAACGAAAAGTCGGTATACAACCCTTTGATCATACGCAAATGCACCACAACCGCATAGACCAAAATGGTCACCAATGCCCATGTCTCTTTAGGATCCCAACCCCAATAACGTCCCCAACTCTCATTTGCCCAAACGCCACCCAAGAAATTTCCTACAGTTAGAAGGACTAATCCGACCAAAAGGGTCATCTCATTGATCGCATTGAGTTCTTTGATCGAAAGGTTCAAACGCGCCGCATTATGGGGATTTTTGAGGATAAAGAGGATCAAGCTAATCATCCCCAACAAAGCACTCAATCCCAAAAAGCCATAACTTGCCGTAATCATTGAAACGTGAATGCTCAACCAGTACGATTGCAATACGGGGACGAGATTCGTCACTTGTGGATCCATCCAATTGAGATGCGCCACAAACAAAATCAATCCCGCCATCATCCCCGTAGCTGCAAGGGTCATAAGCGATTTACGGGCAAAAATAAATCCTGCCAGCATCGTCGCCCATCCGATGTAGATCATTGATTCATACCCGTTTGACCATGGGGCGTGACCGGCAATGTACCATCGCATCAGCAATCCCATCGTGTGCACCAAGAACAATAGTCCCAGCACACTCACAGCAACCCGGTTCACTCCCAAAAAGCGGATGGAAGGGTTCAGAATTTTGGCAAAAGAGATGATTAAGAGACTAAATCCTACCAAAAAGTACAACGGCCACAATTGCTCAAAAATGTTGGTGTGATTGTACAAAATCTCCACGTCAATTTTATTCTTAGAAGGATAGACACTCGCCCCCACAAAACGTTGATACTTCTCAATCAATCCTAATGCTTTATTCGCATTATCCCAATTACCACTTTTAAGGGCTTCATCCACTGCGGTAAAATAGTTGACTGCCATAAGACGTACCATCCCTGATTCTTTGGGAGGGAGGGTTTGCAACGCATCAATGGTCGCATCCCATTTGTGGCGGGGATCATTGGGTTTGGGCCACATTTGGATCAACGACCCTGTATAGACCATGTACGCCACATTCACCCGTTCATCTACTTGCAAAAGGGCTTTGTCCAATTTGTCTTGCTTGGCGGGGGCTTTTCGGCTCGCTTCATCAACCAAATCGGCTAATTTATACCCACTATTCTCCGCAGGCGCATCAAAAAACTGGGAAAATGCTGCCATTTTGGTTTCGGGAGGGAGACCAATACGTTTGTTAATCTCGGGATTTCCTGTTTTGATCATCGAAATTTCACGCCACGCATCGGGACGCAACATCATCCCCAAGACGATTTGGTTAGGTGAAAGTCCCATAAAACGGTCGCTACGGTTGAGTTTAGCGACGATTTCATGCGATAAGGTATCCAAGGGTTTCATCCGACCACTGGCATCTTGAATCACTAAATGACCAAATTGATCGGCATGGTCAGCATCAAAACTTTTGGCGACCGTAATGACCGGATTTTCCTCTGCATGAAGACCACTGCCCATCATAACCATGACCATTACAACCAACGAAGCGACCAGTTTTCCCCCTTCGAGTTTTTTAAGCTTGTGACTGAGTTGGGCAAAACGACCATTTTTAAGCACCAACCCCGTGAACAAGCCCAATGCAAGCAAAAGATAGCCGATATAAGTAATGATCGTGCCAGGGTCTTTGTTCACCGATAAAACCGTCCCGTGTTCATCTTGATCGTAGGAGGATTGGAAAAAGCGGAACCCTTCGTAATCCAAGATATGGTTCATATAGATACGAAAGGGAAACGTCACATTAGCTCCTTTATCGATCAACGTCACTTCACTGGCATACGATGCAGGAGACATAGAACCGGGATAACGCTCCAACTGAAAATCGTTCAATGCGATGGAAAAAGGCAATTTTCGCTCGATGGATCCATAGGTCACTTCTACTGACATATCCCCTAATACCGCAACACTTTTTTCACCCACAACGCCTGGAGAACCCAATACCACCACCTTAGCATGATTTTTTCCAGAGGTTACCTCAAAGGTTAGGGCATCATCCCCTTTTGCCATCGGTGCTTTAGCGGGTTGAGAGACCAATTGCATCGATGCGTGGGGCAAAAATGCCCGCACAACAAAGCTGGTTTGCGCACTTTGGAAAAGGGTCCGTGCAGCAAGAGTCGTTTTTCCCGCAGCGACACTAGAAGATTGACGCGTATCCATGCTCAGTGTTTTGAGTTCCA
>JAVHOQ010000099.1:0-33694 GCA_036170115.1 Sulfuricurvum sp. | reverse complement strand
GCAGTTAACCTTTTAATCTTTGATATGACCGTTGCACTTATGACTTGAATTGGCGGTTTTATGGATGAGATTGATTGGGCGGAATTATTTTTTTAACGATGCGAAGTAATCACTTCTTCATCGTTTCACTATCGATCTCAATGACCGTATGGACATTCCCACGGGGATAAAAATCGGCAATCACTTTAAGATGCTTAGGGGCGATTTTTTGTTCAAACACACTGTAAATCTCGTTGGCACTGTTTTCGTGCGAAATATGGCGGTTTCTGAACGCATTAATGTACAACTTCACCGCTTTGAGTTCCGCTACCCATTTATCAGGGGTGTATTCGATAGAGATGGTGGCAAAATCGGGGTAACCGCTACGAGGGCATAAACAAGTAAACTCAGGCAAGGTCACCTTAATCACATAATCACGTTCATGGGCGTTGGGCCAAATCTCAAAATCTTTTTCCACATCAAATGCTTCAACAAGCGCTTCACCGTATTTCATTGGTATCCTTTAGAGTAATTTTTCCATAATAATTTCCTTGACGGCAATTAATATTTAACGATTGGGCGATTGTATCCGCATCGCTATTTTCAATCATGCTCATCCACGTTACAACCCCACACAAATGGGCGATAAGATTGAGACCATGCACAATATTTTGGTAGTTTTTGTCATGGATATGATGAAGATAAAAGGGGTCAAAACGGACAAAATCGACCGTAAACTCTTTTAAGTACATCATCGCGATGTGATTTCCCCCGTATTTATCCAACGCAATTTGATACCCCACCGCCCGATATTGGGCAATTTGTTCCCTAAATCGTTTGATATTAGGGGAATACTCTTTTTCATCAAATAACAAGATAATTTTGTTTTTTGCCTCAGGATAGTGTTGCAGTGTCTCAAGGGCGTGTTGAAAAAAAAGCCCATTACGCAACGTCACCGCTGAGAGGGAGAGGACGTAATGGTGGGAAGAAGTAGTAGTAGTAGTAGCCATTTTTACCACGGTTTGCAACAAATAGCTTTCATATTCACGCATTTTGCCCAAACGGTTGAGCAAAGGGATAAATCGCCCTTGATGGATTAGTTTACCACTTTCATCTTTGAGCTTAAAGGTCACCTCTTCCATAATATTCTTGTCACAGTGAATCAATTGGGTGGCAATGGAATAGCGTTCATACCGCAACGCATCCAACACCGATTGTTCCAATTGGGCAGGAACCAATTCTTCATCCTCATGTTTAGCGTCCATTGTGGCATACAAAATTTCATACAAACGGGTGATAACCTCTTCGTATTTTTTGATGTGTTTAGTATCAAGTAACACGCAAGAGAGTTTTACCTCCATCTCATCAATATTTTTTTCTTGATATTTGGCGCAAAAAAGTTCTACAAGGGGGGAGATTTCCTTTTTTTCATTCGGAAATAACAAGACAAAATCACCCCCCTTGTAGCGACAGATAGGGAGCTTTTTAATTTTTTTGGTCGTAAAAAATTCATTAATTTCATGTACCGTCTCCACTAAAACTCGATTCCCTTTGTTAACACCGTATTGTTTATTGATAGCGGTTAGATTGTCCACCGTAACCATCACCACACTTAAAGAAGTGTATTTGCTCCAGCGGTAAAAAAGTTTGGAGAAATAGTCATTGCTAAAGGTGTGGGTGACCGTATCGGTAATCGCTTCGTAGGTACTTTGATAAATAAGAAAGAGGATAAAGTAGATCGCACCCACCAATAAAATGAGGGATAAAAAGATAAAAGAAGCAGCCGTTGCATCCCGTCCTATCACAAGGACGTATAAGGCAACCCCAAAAAGTAAAAAGATGGGAAGCCCCATCCGAAGGGCTAACACAAAACGGTGTTCTCGCTCTTTCTCCTCAGTATAAAACGACATTAGATATCGAGATGCTTAACGTCTTTGGCGTGTGTTTCGATGTAATTTCGGCGCGGTTCAACGTCATCTCCCATAAAGAGATTAAACGATTCACTCGCAGAGAGGGCATCTTCGACCGTAATGCGCAGTAAGACCCGATTTTCAGGGGTCATGGTCGTCTCCCACAGTTGCTCAGGATTCATCTCTCCAAGCCCTTTATAGCGTTGGATATACGACCCTTTTTTCGCATAATCGGTAATGCTTGTGAGCAATTGAAGCAAGTCTCCCTCAAGAGGAAGATTCCACTCTTGAATTTTTCGGAAAATGTAGGTTGCTTCGGCAAAATGGGGAGAACTAAACAACGCATCATCGACGTGCAGTTCTTCAAGACCTTCTTTGGTTTGGACAAAAAGGTGCATGTCCTCATCACTGACTTTTTCGCTCAAGATGTTGTACCCGCTGTTGAGTAAGAAGGTCTCTACTTTGGGGTACAGATCGCTCAAGGATAAGGCGATTAAGTCGGGGTTTTCAATAAAATAACGGATCAAATCAACCAACGCGTAGCGACGTTCGAGTGCATCAAGGGTACTGCGATAGTGATCCACCATTTTGAAGAAAGAGACCAAATCATTGACCCCGACGTTTAAACTTTCCATCTCCAAAGCATCAATCCCATTTTCGATCAAAAACGCATTCATCACCCGATCGTCTTTGAAATAGATCTCTTTTTTCCCTTTTTTGTAGCGATACAACGGGGGTTGTGCGAGATATAAGTACCCATTTTCGACGATTTTAGGGAGATACCGGAAGAAAAAAGTGAGTAAAAGAGTCTGAATATGGCTTCCATCAACATCGGCATCGGTCATAATGATCACTTTGTGGTAGCGAAGTTTGGCCTCATTGAACTCTTCTCCGATACCGCACCCTAATGCGGTGATCATGTTGGTGATCTCTTCGGATTTGAGGATTTTATCGAGACGTGATTTTTCAACATTAAGAATTTTACCTTTGAGCGGCAAAATAGCTTGGAAAACACGATCCCGCCCTTGTTTGGCTGAACCTCCCGCAGAGTCCCCTTCCACCAGATACAATTCACTGATGGAGGGATCTTTACTTTGACAATCGGCCAATTTCCCCGGTAAGGTTCCTACGGTCATCGCATCTTTACGACGGGTCAATTCGCGTGCTTTTTTCGCCGCTTCGCGTCCGCGTGCTGCCATAAGGGCTTTTTGGACGATGGCTTTGGCTTGAAGGGGATTTTCTTCAAAATATTTGGTCAATCGCTCATAGGTTACCTTTTGTACCAACGGTCGTACGTACGTATTTCCCAGTTTCCCTTTGGTTTGTCCCTCAAATTGAGGCTCAGGGACACGAACGGAGATCACACAGATTAACCCCTCAGAGGTATCTTCCCCTGAGAGTGGAATGTCTTTTTCTTTGGCATTTCCATTTTGTTTGTTGTAATTGGAGATGACCCGCGTTAATCCTGCTCGAAATCCCGCTTCGTGGGTTCCTCCATTGGGGGTATTAATGTTATTGACAAACGTGTACATTTTTTCATCGTAACTGTCGTTGTACATGAGGGCAATGTCCATTTCGATGTCTTCGATTTTTTCATTAAATTCATAGGGCGAAGCGACCAAGGTTTTTTTATTCATATCGGCTACAAATTGGGTGATTCCCCCCTCGAAGTGGTAGGTATGTTCCGTATTGTTGCGTTCGTCTTTAAATTTAATGGTGATACGGGGATTGAGATACGCTAGCTCTTTAAACCGTTTGGCAAGATAGTCATAATCAAAAATAATGGTTTCAGTAAAAATCGTAGGATCGGGGAAAAACTCAATGGTCGTCCCTTTTTTGCGGGTAGTGCCGACCATGGCTAATGGTTCTTGGGGGATACCACATTTGAAATTTTGTTCAAACACCTGACCTTCACGATGGATGGTCATTTTAAGATCGGAACTTAGTGCATTAACGACCGACACCCCAACACCGTGTAATCCACCGGAGACTTTGTAGGTATCTTTATCAAATTTCCCCCCTGCGTGCAAAACGGTCAAAACAACCGTTGCGGCAGAGATTCCCTCAGTAGGATGGATGTCAGTGGGGATTCCACGACCATTATCACTGACAATCGTGGTTCCATTTTTGGTAAGGGTTACATTGATGGTATCACAATGACCTGCCATGGCTTCATCGATGGAGTTATCCACAACTTCATAAACCAAATGATGGAGTCCTCGATGACCAGTATCACCAATGTACATTCCAGGGCGTTTACGAACCGCTTCAAGACCCTTTAGAACTTTAATATTGCTGGCACCGTAGTTTTCCATTTTTTCTCCCACATTGTCCGTTTTTTAAGGCTTTATTTTATCCTAAATAAGCTAAAACAAAGAAATTACATAACGATGGGCATGATAATGGTTTTAAAATTATCACTTTTGAGGAGAAAAGGGTGATTGGATTCGTTGGCTTCCAAGGTAAAGTCATTGGTGGTAATTTGCCCTAAAAAGTCCAAGATATAGCGACTGTTAATGGCCAATACAAACGGATTTTTAAACCCATTTTCGATCTCTACGACCGTTTTTGCCTCAATGTTATCATCACTGAGACTTTCAAAGAGGATAGAATCGGACATAAACGTGAGTTTTAGATCGTTAGAGATGGTCGTGATTTGTTTAATGGCACTGATAATCGACCCTTTTTGGAGGGTGATGCTGCGGGAACACTCTTTGGGAATGATGCGTGTGTACTCAGGAAATTTTCCATTGATGAGTTTGGTAAAGAAAAAGGTGTTGGTTGATTTTAGAATAAGGTGGGTTTGGTCGTAATACAGTTCAATGGTGTCTAACAGAAGCTTTTGAATTTCGATGATCGCTTTTTTAGGGACGATAATGGAGAGTTCTTGGTCATTGTGGGTTTGAATGTGCACCAAAGCTAAGCGTCGGGTATCGGTAGCGACAAAATTGATGTACGTTGCTTTAATGTCAATCAAGGCTCCGTTGAGTTCAAATTTAGGGTTATTGGTATCGGCAGCAGGGGTGATTTTTTTGAGTGATTCAATGAGTATTTGCGCATTAATCGCAATTTTTGGTTTATTCTCAATCGTGGGAAACAGAGGAAATTCACTACTTTTATAGGTAGGAAGTTTAAAGTTAGACCGTTTTTGACGAATGTGGAGGTTCTCTTTGATCAGTTCTAGTTCTACCTCTTCGTCTTTTAAGATACGGACAATGTCCAATAACTTCTTCCCATTGGCGGTCAATGACCCTTTTTCGAGGGTCGTTAGGGCATGGGTTTGTAACACCAATCCGATTTCATAATCGGTAGCTTGAGCAAAGAGGGTTTCTCCATCGGTAGTCAAACAAACATGGGAAGTGATTTGTGAAGCGTCTTTTTTTTCTAAGAAAGGTTGCAAGTGGAGTAAAATGTTTTCTAAAACCGATTTTTCAAGGGTGATTTTCATACGATCTTTCCTTATTAGATAATATATCAATGGTAATAGTAGTAATAGGGGGGGGTGAATAGGTGAAAAAGACCCTTTTATTCCTTACCACTGGGGTGAATGTAGGTGATCAATCACTGTGATTTCATTCACATTCATTCACCTGTACGAATTATAGCCTTTTTAAAATTCCATTACAAACGTAATTTTAGTTATCGGTTAACGAGGAGACTTTATTGGAAAGTTCATCCACTTTGATTTTAAAATCTTCATCATTTTTCATGAGTTCTTGGATTTTTTTCATGGTGTGACTTACGGCGGTATGGTCTTTCATCCCAAAATAGTGGGCAAGTTGGGGCATGGAGTTGGGGGTGAGATTACGGGAGAGGTAAATAGCGACACGCCGCGCGTAGACGATGCTGCTGTTACGACTTTTGGAACGAATTTCGGTGGCTTTGACGTTGAGTTCTTTGGAAACGATGTCGACAATGGTATCAATGGTGATGTTGCTTCGTTTTTCGGCGATTTGTTCTTTGAGGACATTGCGGGTAAATTGAATGTTAATATCGACTCCCATAAGTTGGGAATAGGCGTTGAGTTTGGATAAAATTCCCTCAATCTCACGGGTATTGTTTTCGATAATGGTCGCGATGTAGTTAATCACTTCTTTATCGAGTTTTACCCGATTGATTTCACATTTTTTCTTGATGATCTCAATTTTGGTCTCCAATTCAGGAGGTTGAATATCCGCAACCAACCCCCACTCAAAACGGCTTTTGAGTCGCTCTTCTAACCCTCCGATTTTTTTGGGATGTTTATCGGAGGTGATGATGATTTGTTTGTTTTCATTGCGCAAGGCTTCAAAAGTATGAAAAAATTCCTCTTGAATCTGATTTTTTCCGCTGAGAAATTGAATATCATCGATGAGCAATAGGTCACATTTACGGTATTTGTCTTTGAACCGATCCATCGTCCGATTGCTCAAATGACGGCTAAAATCGTTGAGGAATTGTTCGACCGAGGTATAGATGACCGTTTTCCCTTGGGCGAGCATCACATTTCCCACCGCTTGCATGAGATGGGTTTTTCCCAATCCCACGCCACCATAGATAAAGAGGGGATTGTAGACGATGCCTGCTTTTTCGCTCACGCTTTTAGCCGCAACGTAGGCAAAATTATTCGATCCCCCGACCACGAAATTGTTAAAGGTATAGGAAGGATTCAGCAGTGTATGGGGTATTTTATCACTGGGATTGGGGGCTTTTGGGGTCTCTTTGGTCGATGCAGAGGGGGTTGCTGTGCCGATAAAAATGGTGGGTTTTACCCCCGTTTTGATTTCAAAGAGGTGGGAAATTTTATTGGCGTATTTGGTTCGTACCCAATTGGCGATCAATGGGTTGGGGGCGTTAAAAACGGCGTAATTACTTTTGGACTCTTCTTCGTTATAATGAATTTGTTTGATGTAGCGGGTGTAATCGACCTCACTGATTTCATGTTTAAGCATTTGTAAGACCATGCTGCCAATGTTTGCCATTGTGTTTCCTGTATATGTGAATAGTGAAGGGAATAATACCGATATTACCCTATAATTAGGGTGTAAAAAAGGTGAATAACACGATTCATGGGTGTGAATAAGTTTGATTTAAGGGGAAAATATGGTTATTTTGGGGATTGATCCGGGGACACGCCATTGCGGGTATGCCCTCATTATTATCGAAGGGCAAAAATTTCGATTGCTGGAAGCGGGGTTAATCAAAATCAAAAGTGAATCGCTTCAACACCAAATTCCCCAAGTGGTCGAAGCCATCGAACAGCTCTTTAAACTTCATACGATTGACCATGTGGCGATGGAGGATATTTTTTACGCCCATAATCCCAAAACGGTGTTAAAATTAGCCCAATTTCGGGGTGCATTGATGCTTAAATTGTTGCAAGAGCATGGTGAATTTGCCGAATATACGGCGTTGCAGGTAAAAAAAGCGTTAACGGGCAAAGCCAAAGCCGCCAAAGAACAAGTTGCCTTTATGGTCAAACAACTACTGGGAATTACGCAAGAGATTAAACCATTGGATATAACCGATGCGATGGCAGTGGCAATCACGCATGGTCAAAGGGTCAAATTGGAGCGGATCAAACGACCAACACACCAGGGAGATCGTTTGGGCATAAGTGTACCAAAAGAGTCTTAGTACTGTTTGATTTTTTGAAATTTCTATTTTTAGTTATGGTATCCCTTTGATAGAATCATTGCACGTAAGATGGTACACAAGTTGCATTGAATTGGTGAATGATTAAAAAATTTAAAAAGCAAATCACCCTTTTAAAGGAATCCCATGTCTGAGACCCAACTTACCATCATGCACGCCATTTTTACCCTCAGTGATGAGTGGGAGTATAATATTTACGCTTCTGAAGATATTGCCCAATACCTCGAAATGGATCATGATGCGGTAGCCACGGTTATAGAAAATCTCTACACTGAGGGCTATTTAGGGGAGTGTATGACGGTGGAAGATGATGGATTTGACACCTTTTACCTCAACCGTCATGGTCGTGCTGCTATTGGGATCGAGTGATGGTCACCTTGGTCATTTTTTATGAAAAACGGTGTGAATGTGATGCAAAAAAAGAGCGAAACTTTTTTGAATTGATACCCCTACCGTCCACTTTTCATCCGCTCTAAGAGTTCCCCCAATTTATCATTGCGCAGTTGAATGAGACGGTGAAGCTCCTCATAATCGATGTTACCGGTGTATGCCATATCAAAAATGCGCAAAAGGGCGGCACGACAACAGGTTTTGTCACACTCAGTGACCAGTTTTTTGGCTTTTTTGTAGGGAAGGGAGGTCTCTTGGAAGATTTTGAGGGCATCGGCGACGGTTTTGTCGCCGCACTCACAGATTTCAAGGGTTAAAACCGCTTCTTTGGTAGGCATAAAAGCCCCCTTTACAGAGAATGCTCTGTTTTGTAGGCGTTGGCTTTTTCCACCGCGTCGTAGAGTTTTTGTGCCAGTGCGGGCATCTTGACATGGTTTGTCCACACGGTGTCTTCGACAATATCGTGAATTTCAGAGGCAACTTCTACGGCCAAACGTTTGAGCTTGGCTAACTCTTTTTTGTGTTCTGCTTCGGTCATCATAGACTCCTTTTTGGGGATAAAATGCAATTTTTATTCACAATGAAAATGCGTAAATATGGTCAAAGCGAACCTTTCGGGGGAGACCATAGCTCATGTGGAGAAATTTTCCTTTGGGTTGGAAATGGTATTTTTTAAACAACGCTACGGCGGTGGTGTTAGTAAGCGGGACATCGGCAAAGATTTTTTTGAGTCCTCGAAAGTACAACACCCCTTGGAGCATTTTTTCCGCTTCATGACCGCTACGGCATTGCCACGGTCCCAAATAGACCCCACGGGGATTAATGACGCTGGAGTGTTGGAAGGCATTGGGGAGGGTGAATTTCAACGAACTGTTGCGCTCCATCTCATCGAGCATAAACGCCATCCGATCTTCCCCAAAGGTCTCTTGGTCGATTTTACGAAGGGTCGCATCGAAATTACCGCTCTCTAACTCTTTGGCGTGGGCATTGGTAAAACTAAAAGGAGGGACTTTACCCACATTGACAAACCGTCCCACCTCCAAAACCGTTTTAAAGCCATACCGTGTAAAAAAAGGTTCCAATGCAGGATCGGCATGGAGGTACAGTGAGGGGTGGGAGTCTTTTAGCACCCCAAAAAGGGTAGTAAAAAGCCGCGTACCGATCCCTTGTTTTTGGTGGGTGGGTTTAACCATAAAATATTTGATCATGGCAGAGGTTTCAAAAGGAATTGCCATGATTGCCCCTACTAATTTTCCCTTGTCATAGGCTCCATAGCACAGATGGGGGGCGTGCATCATCATCAATTTGACATGATACCCATCCAGCAACCACTGAGTCTCTTCGGCTATTTTGGTCAGTTCTGCCACATCGGAAAATTTTAACCACCCTATAAACATAGACTCTCCTGATAGAGAGATTTAAGTTCAAACAGTTCCAAAACCCGTTTACGCGAGGTGACAATCTCCCGAATTTTGGGGAGTAACTCTCGAAGAATCCCCCGCTCGGCGGTAATCCCCATACGAGAGAGATGGTAGCTAATGGTGGCACTGCCGGAGTGTTTTCCGATGGGAAAAGAGCTTTCTACTCCCATCTCTTGGGCGGTATAGGGTTCGTAAGTGTGGGAATCTTTGAGCATTCCATGGGCATGAATACCACTTTCGTGGGCGAAAATATGGTCTCCCACCACAGGGGCATTGGGGGAGAGGGCAAGATTGGCAGCGTGTGAGACGGTGTGTACCAAATCACGAATTTCTTGGGGGTTAATAGGACGATTTTCCCCATAGAGGTGTTTGAGTGCCATAAGGATTTGTTCAAAGGAGGCATTGCCCGCTCGCTCCCCCAACCCCATCACGGTAGTGTTAAGGCTCACTGCCCCCGCATCGATACCGCTCAGGGCATTGGCATTGGCTAAACCAAAATCGTTGTGGGTGTGCATCTCGATGGGGAGGAGATTAAGCGCATTGAGTGACTTTATCGCCGTATAGGTTTGTGTTGGTGTCATGATCCCAATGGTGTCACAATAGCGAAACCGTTGCGCACCGCATTCACGGGAGAGTTCCATCACCTCACGGATAAACTCAACGCTTCCACGGGAGCTGTCTTCCCCCCCGATACAGACAAAAAGCCCCTCACGCTTGGCGGTGGTGACCACCGTTTCGAGTTCGTTAAGCAAAGCGGTTTTGCTCCCCCCAAACTTCACTTCAATGAGCAAATCCGACATCGGAAGGGAGAGATCAACCGCACGGATACCGCACGATAATGAAGCTTCTAAATCCTCCAGTTTCATCCGATTCCATGTCATCATCCGAGCATTGAGACCCAAACCCAAAAGCTCTTTGATGTCCTCACGCTCTTTGGCACCCATGCACGCAATTCCCACCTCCAACTCATCCGCACCACACGCATCAAGTAACGTGGCAATGCGGAGTTTTTCGGCGGTATTGAATGCGACGTAGGGGGCTTGTTCTCCATCCCGTAAGGTGGTGTCGTTGATGAGTGCCATGACTTTTTCCTTTCCTCGTCATTCCCGCGAAGTCTATAGGTGTCATGCTGAACGTGATTCAGCATCTCTTTTTTTAGACCCTGAATCGAGTTCAGGGTGACAAATTTTCCGTTTAGAATGACGAAAATTTAATTTACTTCCATTTCCTCTGGAAGATTAAAATATTTGCGCGTTGCTTTAAGCACCGAAGCTTCGATGGGGGCGTACGCATAGTTTTGATCGGCGACAATCCCCGCAGCGGCAAGATCACCCTGAGGACATCCCCCGATTTTTGCGGTCAAAATAAGCTTAACGTCTTTAAGGCGATCCAAAATCGGTTGCAATGGATTGGTACCATCGGGTCCTGCACAGTATTCGGCTTCCACTTTACGGTGGTGGATAAATCGGATTCCTCGATCACCCGCTTCATAAATCAAGAACTCTTTGACGCTTCCGAAGTGTTGGTTAATCATCCCCTCACCCGCTGTCGTCACCGCAACAAGGATGGTATGACCATCGGAGCTTAACTCTTCTTTTTCTTTGCGGACACGCTCATTGGCTTGGTCAAGGAAGAAGCGAAACTCTTCGATTTTCGCCTGAGCCGCTTGGCGCGCTTCAAGGTCGTATTTGATTTGGAGTTCATCGAAACTCAACCCCGCAAAGGTGTCTTTGGTGAACTCCGCTCCGCGATCTTCTCCGATCAATCCCACCGCATCAGCACGGCATTGACGGCAATGCTGCATGAGTTTCATGTCCATTCCGCACGCCTCTTGAACGGCCATTTGTTCTTGATCGGTGGCACTTGGGACACCATTGAGGGCAAACGCGGTTCCAAATTCTGGCTCGGAGAGGATGGGCATAATGTTGTGTAAAAAGACCCCAATCTCTTTGAGTTTTTTGGAGACTTCGGGGAGATGTTTATCGTTAATGCCCGGAATTAAGACCGAGTTGGCTTTGATCAAAATCCCTTTTTCGACACATTTTTTCATCCCCTCTAGCTGACGTTCCAAAAGGATTTGTGCCGCTTCACGACCGTAAATGCGTTTGTTGTTGTAAAAAATCCATGGATAAATTTGGCTTCCGATCTCCCCTGTGGTATCGACACTGTTGATGGTCACGGTGATGTGATCGATGTTGTGTTCGACCATTTCGTCGATAAATGTAGGAAGTTCCAATCCATTGGTCGAGAGGCACAATTTCAAATCAGGGGCGAATTGTCGCACCATCCCAAAGGTCTCAAAAGTTTTTTTAGGGTTAGCCAACGCATCACCGGGGCCTGCAATCCCTAAAACACTCATCCGTTGCACTTCCCCACCTACTAAAAGTACTTTTTTAGCAGCTTCTTCGGGACTGAGACGCTCTGAGGTAACCCCCGGACGGGATTCATTGGAACAGTCATATTTACGGTTACAATAGTTGCATTGGATATTACACGCAGGGGCAACCGCTACGTGAATACGGGCATAATGGTGGTGCGCCCCCTCAGAATAGCAGGGATGATTGTGAATCTTCTCCTTGATGTCATCGGGCATAAACGCTTCGTTACCGCTTGAAGAACAGCTCATGTTAAACTCCTTAAAATCAAAAAATATCCATGATCATTGGCCTCATCTGGCACGTAACCATTGTCTTAAAAAGCATTATTGCAAGAGGTGTTCTATGAGAAGAGGGGGTTAGAAAGAGACAAAGGACGACAAAAACGTCGACCTTTCAAAGAAGAATAAAAATTGCATTGATTATTTTTACACTAAAAGGAGATATGTATGTTGGTTGCTATCCCACTGGATGCTTTGAACCGTGTTTATCATTTAAACCCCTGTTCAGCGACAATGTTTGCTTTGTACGAAGTGAAAGGAAATCGACAAAACATCCAGTATCATCTTCTCGAAACACGTCTTAACCCGTGGAAAAAATATGGGGATGCGTTTCAAAAAGAGATGATCAGCTGCGATTGCACCTCCACATCGCGTAATGATCCGCGCCATATCAGTGATCATTATCTCATTCTTGAAGTGATTGGGAAAGTGGACTATCTTCTTGTCGATCACTATTGTATTAATACCTTACACGTGTTAAAAAACGTAGGGATTAAGAACCATAAAATCCCCCCTTTTATTAAAACCGTAGAAGCCGCCTTAGACCATTTTATCATAGGAGCGAACATTGCAGATCACCTTCAACACATCCATCCTGCATCTTGAGGATATCCCACTGGATATTGGTTACGCATCGGAAAAAGTGACCCTTAAAAATACTAAGGGAGAAGTTTTTACCATCGGCGGACACAACGGCGCAACGCAAGTACTTATTAGCACACCCTTTATCGATGAATCTCTGTTGGGGCAATTGCATGAGATCGATACCCTCCTATCGCTCAATGCTATTGGGGGGATCACCAAAGCACTGATCGTTGCCAACGATACCCATACCCTCCCTGCATTAGAGGATTGGTTGAGTGGTTATGATTATGATGAGGCGTTTGGGGATTATTATGGGGTACGACTCTCCCACCAAGAACTGGCTAAAACCCTCTTTATTATTTCCAAAGATGGTGCCGTTTTTTATCACGAAATTTTGGATGATTTGGATGGGTCGTTTAACCTCAATCACGCGCTGGCTAAAATCGTCACCGCACAGAGTTGTTATACGGGAAAAGGGTGTCATACTTAAACGGAAAATACTCCTCCCCTGAAACCTTCTTCAGTCCCCATTGGGTACAATCCCTTTTATGATAACCCAAGATTCCATCGAAGCGCTCAAAGCGCGTCTTGACATTGTTGATGTGGTAGGTTCATACCTCGAACTCAAACGCTCAGGGGCCGCTTTCAAAGCTCCGTGTCCGTTTCACGATGAGAAATCCCCCAGTTTCACGGTCAATCCCGCACGTCAAAAGTATCACTGTTTTGGGTGTGGTGCGCATGGTGATGCCATTAGTTTTGTGATGGAATACGAAAAACTCAATTACCCCGAAGCGATTGAAAAACTCGCCTCTTCGGTCAATTTTACCCTCCACTACACCGACAGCTCAGAACGCAAAGAACGGTCACAACTCCTCGAAACACTCACTAATTGGTACCAAAAACGGCTTAGTGACCATAAGGTCGCTTTGCAGTATTTACACGATCGGGGGGTTTTTAGCTCCAGTATCGAAAAATTTGGGATAGGGTATGCCCCCATGTCCTCTGAAACCCTCCGTTTTTTGGAAAACAACCGTTTTACCCCTGAAGAATCGCTCTTGCAAGGGGCGATTGGTCGAGGGGAAGAGGGGAAACTGTTTGCCCGATTTATTGAACGGATAACGTTTCCTATCCACGCGCCCAATGGTGCCATCGTCGGATTTGGGGGGCGTACCATCACGGGGCATCAAGCCAAATACGTCAACTCCTCCCAAAGTGCGATTTTTAATAAATCGCGTCTGCTATACGCCTATCCTTTGGCACGGGAAGCAATTTTTCACCGTCGCGAGATCATTGTCACCGAGGGGTATTTGGATGTCGTGATGCTCCACCAAGCGGGATTTACCCACACCGTTGCAACCTTAGGAACGGCACTGACCCCAGAGCATCTCCCCCTTTTACGCAAAGGGGAACCCAAAGTCTTTGTCGCTTACGATGGGGATAAAGCAGGACGCACCGCCGCACTCAAAGCGTCTAAACTCCTCAGCAGCAGCGGTTTTGATGGGGGGGTGATTTTGTTTGAGGGGGGATTGGACCCTGCGGATATGGTGCGTGAGGGGAAATTGCCACAGCTGAATGCCCTTTTGCACCGTCCTATCGCGTTTATCGAATTTGTCCTTACTGAGATTATCGCCACCTATCCCCTCAGTGACCCTCGTGCCAAAGAATCGGCGTTGCACGAGAGCATGGGGTATCTCAAAACCCTCTCCCCCCTGATGCAAGAGGAATACGTTCCTTTTACTGCGTCCCAATTGGGGGTCTCTCCTGCACTGCTCAAACTCAATCCTACCCACGCACCCACCCATGTCCCCACGCTTCAACTCACTCATTATGATGTGTGGGAATTGAGTCTCATCAAGACCTTGGTGGATCGTCCGATGCTCATTGAGCCGTTATTGGATTTTATCGATCCTCTGTTTTTGCACTCTCATGGAAGTGAACTAATGGCTGCTATCAACGGAGAAGACGACCCACGGCTTCATGCCATTATGATGGATGAGCGTATTCGTGTGTTTGCGGGGGATGAGGAGGTGCGTGCGGAGCTTATCACCTTTTTGATTCAACACTACACCAAAGAACTCAAAAAAGTGGGAAGCACTTCGACCTCATTTGACCAAAAATCGTACCGTATTCGTCAGATACGCGATAAAATAGCACGACTGAAAAAAGGGGAATTGGTGCCGTTGGGGTGACCCCTTAGCTTGGCATTCAAGCTTTTAAAATAAGAGGCTTAAGCCTAGTGCTGTTATAATAAAAACTGAAATTTTTAAGCGAAGAGGCATTGAAATGGTAAACAAAAATAATTCTATAGTAGAAGCCGTTGTTGATATTTTTTTTGAGACAACTACATTTACCGAAATTTTTTTGAATATTATTTTAGGAATCAATGGTTTTGATGCTATGACGAAATTACCAATGTCTCAAATCCCCGAAGCCATTAGAACAAATGATCCAAATTTACGTTTTCAACCTCTTTATGAAATTCATTCTAACACTAATAAAGATTATAAAGTTATGTTGGGTGATGGCACCGTTGGGATTGCTATCAATGGAGAGTATAAAGGATGGGAAGATTCATTTTATCCCCAAATCCAACGCGTATTTCAAACCATTTTAGAGAGCCAAAAAATTACAAAAATCAATCGCATTGGGATGAGATATATTAATTTTTTTCCTCATGAAAATATTTTTGAGACAGGAAAAGTAAAAGTTACGATTGATAATCATGAAGCAAATACTAAAACAATGTTTTTAAAAATAGATGATAGTGTTGAGGATATTTCGTACAGTAAAACCATTACCAATGATCAAAATTATCTCAATCGTGAGGAAGGTTCTATTATTGATATTGTCACTTTTGCGGAAAATGATTCTATCTCTTCAGACAATAATAGTGTTTTTGACACTATCAATCAGCTTTATACCCTGAGTAAAGATAAATTCAAAGAGGTTGTAAACGATGAATACATCTCAACACATAACCTATAAATATATTGTTGGTACGATAGCAACGGTTGGCTTACTATCATCGGCTTATGCTGGTGTACCACATAACACTACTTTTAAGCCTATCTCCAGTTATAGCCCCACAGTTAATTACACAACACAAAAACAAACAACGCTGAATACATCAATAATTCAAAATGATGTTGAGATGTTAAAAAAATTAGAAATAGCTTCTTTTAATGAAACAATTCACTCTACCTTTGATACTACAATTAGACAAACTTGGATACCAGCAGATACTTTTTTAGAAAAAAGTTGTTTATTGGTTCAAGTGAAAAATCAAGACGTTTTAATGAAGCAGTACGATGATTTTGAATTAGAACTCTATTTAGCATTAAAAAAAAAGATAGACGGAAGTTTCTTTTTTGATATGATTGCTTTGATGTAGAGTCTCTTTGATGAATCATCAGGAATTAGCGAATCAATTTAACACCTTTGCATACGAATTGGTCATAAAACATACTTTGATAGATCATGAAACAACCTCTCTTCAAAATGAAACTTTTTTGAGAAGAATTATCTTTAGTCGCTTTTATTATGCCCTTTATCATAAATATTTGGCTCACGATAGTGTATTAAGTAACTCGACAGCTGCGAATAAGCATGATACTATTGTGCAGAAAATACAACGCTGTAAAGATCCTAAATTAGAGCAAGTTTTTTTAAAATTAAAAACGCTTAGAGTATGGGCAGATTATAGTTTAAATGAAGTTGATGCTAATGCTTTAAAGATAAATTTGATTACATTATCTCAAGAGGTCAATAGCATTTTAAAAAGAGAAAAACATAAGTGTGCTTAATGCTCAAATCCCTTTTTCCCATCGCATTGAAGTAATAGCTTCAAAATAGCAATCAAAGAAAAATAGCTCAACACAAGGAATTAGACACAATGAAAGCAATAGCCCTCTTTAGCGGTGGTTTGGATTCGGCATTAGCCATCAAACTCCTCACCAATCAAGGGATCGAGGTGGTCGCGTGCAACATCAACACGGGATTTGGTTCCACCAAAGATCGTCTTGCCCACATGAACAACATTTGTGACCAAGTGGGGGCGCGATTGCGTATCGTCGATATCCAAGACGAATACCTCGAAAAAGTCCTCTTCACCCCCAAATACGGCTATGGAAAACACTTTAACCCCTGCATCGATTGTCACGGTAAGATGGCAGAAGTTGCCAAACGTCTTATGGTCGAAGAGGGGGCAGATTTCATCATCAGCGGTGAAGTGTTGGGGCAACGTCCCATGAGCCAAAACCATGAAGCGCTCCAAAGTGTCCTCAAACTCAGTGACTGTGAGGGATTATTGCTTCGACCTTTAAGTGCCAAAGCGTTGGCTCCCACGGTTCCCGAACTTAAGGGTTGGGTCGATCGGGAAAAATTAGAAAACATCGTTGGACGCTCCCGTGATCGTCAGATGGAACTGGTGCACGCGTTTGGTCTGCGTGATTACGAAGCTCCGGGGGGAGGGTGCTTGCTCACCGATGAACACTTTTCCCGCAAAATTCGGGATGTTTTGGCGCATGATGACCATTTTATCAAAGCCGACATTCCGATCCTTAAATACGGTCGCCATCTGCGCCTCCCCAACGGTGCCAAACTCATTATCGGTCGCAACGCCGAAGAAAACGCCCTCCTTAAAAGCTTTGAAAATCCCAAATACCTCCCCCTCCACACCGATCTTATCGGTCCAGATAGTCTCCTCTCTGCCAATGCCGATCCTGAAGATATGCTTTTGGCGGCGAAATTGGTGTTAGCTTATTGTAAGCCGACCTTTACAGGAGAACAAACCCTCATGGTTGGTGACACCCCCATCACCACCGAGTGCGACATGACCCGCACTGATGCGACACGCTATTTTATTTAATGGATGTTACGTAGTGGATTTTTTTGCATGAAAAGCTTAATAATTACCGTTAAAATCAAAGATGTTCGTCATTCCCGCTTTCGCGGGAATGACGAAACTTAAATACGACGTAAAAGCACTTAATTATAGAAACAGGAGAAGAGCATGACTGAAAGTGATTACCTCGAACAACGCCTTAAAGGTCAAATAAAATGGTACAGCACCAAAAGCTATTCCAATCAACGATGGTTTAAACGATTAAGTATCATTCAAATGATTTCAGCTTTGTCTATCCCTTTTGTTACTACGTATGGAGATCCTTTTTGGGCAGGACCGCTTGGGGCATTAATTGCTTTGATTGCAGGTGTTTTATCCATGTATCGTTTTCATGAAAATTGGGTAACGTACCGCTCTATTGCCGAAAAACTTAAATATCATCTCGTTCTTTTTGAGACACGATTAGAGCCGTATCATGACGAAATAACCCGTTTCCCCCTGTTGGTCAAAACGATCGAGGGGATATTGTCCCAAGAAAATGGACAATGGCAAGTGACCAATACCCCAAGCGAGGTGAAGGCGAAGGGGTGAAAATAAAAGTGGATAATCCCATGAGAGGAGTAGGATTAGAAAGCCTCGATTAAATTCGCACTGCGACGCTCTCCCAAGGGGGCTAAGTCATACTTCCATTCGATGAGTCGTAGAATCGAGGTCGTATCATACACGGTGTGATCGACAAACCCTTTTTGGGCGAACGGTGAGATGATGATGGCAGGGATGCGCGTCCCAGGCCCCCAACGATCCCCTTGCGGTGGTGCGACATGATCCCATAACCCCCCATTTTCATCGTACGTGATGATGATGACCGAGTTTTTCCAGAGTTTACCATTACCTTGAACCGCTTTGACAATCTGATCGATTTTTCGATCCGCTGCGTGAATCGTCCCATAACCGGGGTGTTGGTTATCGCTAGCAGAGGGTTTGAAAAACGCTACGTGGGGCAAGGTTCCCTTTTTGATGGCGTGAAAAAAGGCTTTTTCATCTTTGAGATGGTTTCGTCCTTGGGTATGGGGAGCGTAGCGGGCAAAATACAAAAAGGGGTTATGGTGGTATTGGTAATTGACCTTTTTCCCTTCCCCTTTGAGTGCTTTAGTAAATCCCCCACTGTACCATCCCCATGAGACATTGGCATCGCTTAAGCGATCCCCGATGGTGTCATAGGTCAAAAGAGGAAGACGGCGTGCGGGGTCGCTGTATTTTTGCTTATACGGAGGGTTGTGGGGTTGAACGGTGTTGACCGCATACCCATCGGGGGTGAGAATCCCATTGCGTAGCACATTGCCTTCGTTATCCAATTCATAGCGTGAGAGGTTGGAATCCTCCCCGATGTAGGGTACTTGTCCTGCAATAAGCCATTGGTGGTTGAGAAATGATCCCCCAAACGCCCCCATAAAAAAATGGTCACACAAAGTGTACTTTTTCGCGTATTTCCACAACGCGGTTTTGTTCATGTCGTGATACCCCATACTCAGCGCACCTTGATCACTGATGGCCACAAAACGGTCATTGCGTCCCTCATGGATTTGGAGCTGATTTTCATAAAACTGATGGAGTAAATCGGGGATAAGCTGTGTATGATTAAGGTATGCATCCAAGGCAAAGGGGTGATTCTCAACCATCGGAGGTAATCCCAGTTTAACCCCATTTTCCCCCATAGGAAGGAGCGTATAGAGCGTACCATTGGTATCGCTTTGGGGTGCATACGGGACAAAAGGGTGATCGGAAGTATCCGCCCCCTCAAATCCCCGAAAAAGGGTGTCGAAACTACGATTTTCGAGATAAATAACGATGATATGGTCGATTTTAGCGCGAAGATCATCCCCATAAAGGGTCAGTGTCAACAACAAAAGGAGGAGTGTTTTCATGGAATACCTCTTTTTTTAAAGAGAGTATAGCATTCAAACTTTACACCCATATTACGGCGGTAGGTAAGCTTATCCTCATGTCAAACAGCGTGTAACAGGAGATTTTATATATCAATATATCTTGATATATTATTTTTATTGTGTTACACTGTCACCATTCGGAGGTGGTACATGGATATTTTTTTAGAAACGGTTTCCGCACTCAATGACGAGACCCGTTTAAAAATAGTGGCTTTTTTGGATCAGCACGGTTCGTTATGCGTGTGTGATCTTCAAGCAAGTTTTGGGATGATCCAATCGCGCCTCTCGCGTCATCTCAAAATCCTCAAAGAGGGGGGATTTGTACGGGTTGATCGGTGTGGAACGTGGGCGTATTACTCGATTCGCACGCCACTGGATCGATTCCGTAGTGAAGCCCTCGCGGAGATTCGGTGTCTTGACCTTGCCTTGCCTCCCCTTCAAAAATTATCTGAAACTGGAGATTGTAAATTATGAAAAATGTTCTTATCCTCTGTACCGGTAACAGTTGCCGATCCATTATGGGAGAAGCCCTTATCAATGCCAAATTAGGAGATTGTGTCTTTGCCCAAAGCTCCGGCGTTAAAGCCAGCGGAAAAGTAAACCCGAATGCCCAAGCCCTCTTGGAATCTAAAGGATACTGGAGAGAAGAATATCACTCCAAAGTGATCGATACCGTTATTGATACCCCGTTCGATCTCGTTGTGACCGTATGTGACCATGCTCATGAGACGTGTCCAATGTTCCCTAAAGCAGTAAAAACAATCCATGTCAGTTTTGAAGATCCATCAGGGATGGCAGTAGAAGAATACGCTAAAACATTAGCCCTTATCGAAGAGACCCTTTTGCCGATCATCCAATCCGAGTTGTGTGACTGATTATGTGGCAGGAGAGCGTCAACGTCCTCGTGTATGAATGGCTGAAAATGCCTCAGGGGGATAAACTCTCTGATGCCCTCAATTTTTTCATCTACGATACGGTCAAAATCCTCTTTTTACTCATTGTTATTATTTTTATTGTAACACTACTACGCTCGTATTTCTCGACCGAAAAAGTACGGGAATATCTCAGTAAAAAGCACGAGTATACGGGGAACGTCCTTGCCGCGCTGTTCGGTATCATTACCCCGTTTTGCTCATGTTCGGCGATTCCCCTCTTTTTGGGCTTTTTACAAGCACGGATTCCGCTTGGGGTAACGTTTAGCTTTCTCATCTCGGCACCGCTTAACAATGAAATCGCCATCGCGATGCTCTTTGGGATATTTGGATGGAAAGTGACGGCGCTGTATATCGGGTTTGGTTTACTGGTGGCGATTGTCGGCGGTATAATTATCGGAAGACTTGGATTAGAGAAAGAAGTTCTTATCGAGGTCAAACCGATTGAGGGGGAAATTCGTGCCGAAAATCAGGTGATAGCATTCAAAACACGTCTGATTGATGCAAAAGAATACACGTTGGATATTCTTCGTAAAATCTGGATCTATGTTTTGATCGGTGTCGGCGTGGGAGCATTTATCCACGGATACGTCCCGACCGAGTTCATCACCTCTATCGCAGGCGGAGACAATCCGTTTGCCGTACCTCTGGCAACATTGATAGGGATTCCGATGTACTCGAACGCCGCAGGGGTGATGCCGCTCATTGAAGTACTCACTTCCAAAGGGATGCTTTTGGGGACGGCATTGTCGTTTATGATGGCGATCACCGCCCTCTCCCTTCCCGAAGCGATGATCCTCAAGCGTGTGATGAGTCTCAAACTCATCGCCATCTTTTTCGGTACGGTGACGCTTGGGATTATAGGTGTCGGGTATCTATTTAACGCAATTTTATAGGAGTTAATATGAAAATCGAAATTACCAATCAAAGCAACGGTGTCAAGGCATTTCTCAGCGGTTTTAGTACCGAAGAGTTAAGTGCTAAAATAGAGGCGTGTAAAACTGGAGAATGTTCATGTAACTGTGATCCTTCAATGATGCAAAAAATAGAATCAATTGATCTCGTTAGCGTTGATGGTGGTTCTACCATTACGATTACCGGAGATGTAAATGCTCAGACGCTCGCGCCGATGATGCACGAATGCTTAATAGGAGACAAACAATGAAAATCGAAATTTTAGGAACGGGATGTTCCAAATGCAAAGCCCTCGAAGAGGCTACCAAGCAAGCGGTCGCTCTGAGCGGTAAGTTCGCCCAAATTGAAAAGGTTGAAGATATTCAAAAAATTATGGAGTACGGTGTGATGAGTACACCGGGACTCGTGATCGATGGAAAGGTCGTCAGTACTGGCAAACTTCTCACGATCAACGAGATTAAAGACTTGATCCAAGCACACTAAAATGGAAAGCTTCCTTTTAGGTCTGCTCGAATCGCACGGTGCTTTTATATTTGCTGGAGCGTTTAGTATCGGCGCCCTTACCTCTCTTGCCCCCTGCTCCATCGTCTCGGTTCCTCTGTTAGTCGGGAGTGCGTTAGGGATGAGTTCACACCTCTCCCCTCGTGAGCGGGTGCACTTTACCTATATCTTCGCGTCGCTGTTTGCGCTTGGTGTGGCGGTAAGTTTCTCCATCCTCGCCTACATGGTAGCCAAGATGGGATACTTTTTCTCGATTGCGCCGCTGGAAGCATATATCGGCGGAGGTTTGTTAGCCATTGCCATAGGTTTGTATTCTCTTGGGGTACTGCCTGAAGTGATCGACAAATCGCGTTGGATGAGCCGGCTTATCACGTTACGCTATGTGGGGGCTTTTCTCATCGGTATGCTCTTTGGGCTTGTCTCAACCCCGTGTGCCTCTGCCCCTTTGGTAGCGATTATATCGGTTGCGGCGAATGCTCCCGAGTGGTATGCGTACGCTCTTGTCCTCACATTCGCGTTAGGACACTCGTTACTGCTCCTCGCGGCGGGGGTATCGGTCGGATTTGCCCAAGGGGTTGCCAGTAGTTCAAAAATTGCCTTTATCACCGGATGGATGACCAAGATTTTTGCGTTTGCCCTCATCGCTATCGGGCTTTATTTCTTTACCTTAGCGTATCAACAACTCTAAAAGGATGACACCATGATTAAATTGTTTTCATTAGTCGCACTTTGTGCATCACTGTACTCTGCCGAATTGCAACCGCGTCCTTACGCTTTGGTCAAGCAAGAAATAGGACGTGGTCAGGTCGTTATGGTCGAAGCGGGTTCGACGATGTGCCAATCGTGCCAAGAGATGGGAGAACTCCTTTACCGTGAGATGGAGATTAACCCCAAACGTAAAATCTTTTTCGTCAACGTCGGCGAAGAGCGTGACGCAGCGCGTGCCATGAAAATCCAGATGATCCCGACACAGATCGTCTATGACGCACAAGGGCGTGAGATCGATCGTCATATCGGCGGGTTTACCACTGAGGGACTGAAACGATTTCTTGCGAAACATAAAATCTAATGGAAACATGTGCCGAGCTGGGATATGGAGAAATCCTCAACGGCTCTCATCCGCAGTGGCCTCTCATAGAGGGGGTCATTTATGGTGACGCTACCCTTTCGCTCAAACTTGCCAAACGGCTGGTGTGCGGCGTCAAACATCTGCCGCTGAGGCTGAGCCTCTCCATCATCACCGATACTGAAGTCGCCATCGAAGCGGGAGCGACAAGCGATCCGACCCTCTTCATCAACGGCAAGCCTTTTATCGAAGGGCTGGTCGCTGCTGAAACATTGAGCGCGGTTTTTGAACAATACCTTTCCAAAGAGTCTCTATGAAACGAAAAACTTTTCTCTTCTCTCTGGCGTTGATGAGCTCAACGCTCACGGCCGATACGATACACGAATGGCTCGACGCGGCGCACAAAGCCCCCAGCCAACAACTCTCCGATCTAGCATTAAGCAGCGCGGAACTTCAAAGCAATGCCGCGACCGCTGCGCTCTACCCGAAGGTATCGCTTATCGGAAGTATCGAGCATTTTAATGCCCCCACCAGCCTGCGCCCCGTTACCCCTACCGAGACATCAAGTATAGGTGCTTCCAGCGGAGGATATCCGTTTGTACAAACCATGACATCGGCGGGTGCCACGGTTTCGATGCCTCTGTTTGTAAAAACGCTCCTCACCAATACCGAAAAAGCGCGCCAAAACATCACGTCCCAAGAGCTCAAACGTCGCATTTCCATCGCCGAACGTGATGCGCTTCTTATCGCTTCGAACGCCCGTTTAGAGTATCTTGAAAATCTCAACTTAGCACTTGAGGCGAAAGAGCGCTCACTGGCCTCGACGCGTGAGTCTCTCCTCATAAAAACCCGCAACGGTCGCGCCGCCGAAATTGAACTCACCAAAGTGGATGAGCAAATCAACCAAACCCGTCTCAAAGTTCAAGAGACCCAAAACGCTATCCTCGATACCCAAAAAACGCTGAGCATCCTCACCGATAAACCGATTTCTCACTCTGTTTCGATGCACTTAAGCCAAGAGTTCGACGATCAAGAATATCTGGCGGTATCGGCAAAAGAGCAGGAGATAAAAGTTGCCAATCTCACGGCACGTTCGGCGAGGGAGTCTCTCTACCCCGCACTCTCGATGAACGGATCATACTTTCATCGTTCCGGTGATGCGTACAACAACGGCGATTCGATTTCACGCAATTACGGAAGTATTGCATTAAACCTCACGATGCCACTGTTTGATAAAGAGCGACTAAGCGCCATCGAACTCTCCCGTCTCGAAGAGCAAAAAGCGCACGCCACGCTACAGCAAACCAAGCTGGAGAGCGACACTGCCTACAGCGCATTGAGAAATCAATATACAACCCTCAAACAATCACGCATTCTGGCAGTTCAAAGCGTCAGTAACTACGAAGCGATGAGGGCAACCGCTAAAGTCGCTTACACACTAGATCGGATGGTTCAAGAAGAGTACCTCCGCTACGAAGAGGCACTTTTTAATGCCAAAGCGTCTCTCTATGCCATCGATGCCACCCTCTGGCAAAATATCGCTCAACGTGCCGCCATCAGCGGAAAAGATTTTAAGGAGATCGTCCAATGAAAAAAACACTTACCATTTTACTTATCGTAGCCCTCCTCATTGGAGCCGTCGTTTTGGTCAAAACAAAAATGGCTGCCAACAGTGCGACCCCCGCTATGGAACAGTACGCCCTGAGTGTGAAAACATTCATTCCAAAAGAGGGAAATGTTACTCTCAGCACCCCCGTATTGGCACTCGTCAAAAACGATTACGATGCCAGTTTAAGTGCTAAAGCTCCTGCAAGCGTTTTATATAGTGCTCCTGCAGGGACACACGTGAAAAAAGGGGAGGTTATTGTCCGTTTGGATGATCGTGATCTCATCGCCAAAAAAGAGGCGCTTAATAGTGCCCTAACTGCCGCTCAAAACGAAGAAAAAGCCAAAGCGCTTGCCCTAGAGCATGAAAAAGAGTCGCATAAACGTACCCTCGAACTCCTCGCCGTCAAAGGGGCATCGATTGAACAGTCACAAGCTGAAATCTCCCGTATCGCCCTTTTGGATGCCGATTTAAACGGGGTCAAATCCAAACAATCGCAAATCAAATCGGACATAACAAACGTCAATGCGCAGTTGGACTACGCCACCTTACGCGCTCCCGTGGAGGGAGTGGTTGGTGAAACCTTCGCCGCCGTTGGGGATGTCGCAGCACCCGGTAAGCCATTGGCGTCTCTTCGTGCCACACGCGGAGGGTATCTGTGGGTGCGTGTGGCTTTGGGAACCCCCGCTAAAACGCTCCTCTATGAGAACCGTCGTGCCCCACTGCACTTTTTGCAAAATTCTAACGGTATGGACGAATACCGCGCCGATAGTGCGGTAAACCTCCCCTCCGGTGCCCGCATCGAGGCAAAAATGGTCACATTCGAGGGGAGTGGAATCTTTCTGCCACGTGAAACGGTCTTACTCAAAGAGGGCAAAGCGTATGTGTTGGCAGTTGAGGGACATGCTGCCAAAGCGCATGAAATCAGCATTGTCGCACGAGGGGATGAGGGATTTGTAACTAACAGCGTTCCAAACGCTCCTCTTGCCCTCGCCAAAAGTGACATTCTCCTCAAACTTCTCGGCGGTGCCTCTCTCGCCGTCAAAGAGTAAGTTATGTTTGAGTTTTTTTATCGCCGTCCCTACCATCTAATCGCTATCGTCTTAACGATGCTCATTACAGGTATCATTGGTCTCTCAACATTGCCCAAAAACCTCTTCCCCGATTCGGAACGCCCTACCGTCATCGTGATTACCCAAGCACCGGGGATGAGCTCTCAAGTTGCCGCCAGTTCCGTCTCCAAACCGATCGAAGAGGAGATTGCCCGTCTGGGGCTCATCCGCACCGTCAGCTCCACCAATATGGCCAACTTCTCGATCGTTCGTGCCGAGTTTGAATACGACAAGGGGCTTGATGGTGCCGCCGTGGATGTGACTAACGCTCTCTCCACCGCCAAAGCCAAACTCCCCGTAGGGCTGAATCCCACCGTTTACGTCACGGGTGCCTTTACCCTCCCCGTCGAAGTGGTTTCGCTCTCGCCCAAAAATCCGACGCTAAGTCTGAGCGATGTCCGTAAAATCGCCGACAGTTTTATCAAACCCCGCCTCCTCTCCACAGCAGGAATTGGTAACGTCGAAGTATTCGGAGGGCATCAAAGTGCGTTGAGTATCCGCCTCGATCCCCTCAAAATCGCCGCCGCACATCTGGACATCGATACCATCGCCAAAACCATCACTGCATTGGATAAAGATACCCCATTGGGATTTGTCAAAAACAACGACGGCTTTACCACACTTACCTATTATGGCGAAAAAAGCGATTCGGAATCTTTGGGCAATCTCAGCGTTGCCCCTAATCTTCGTTTGCACGATATTGCCTCCGTTGAATGGAGCGAATCGGAACCTTTTAGCGCCTATTTCGGCAACGGCACCGAATCAATCGCCATCGCCATCCAACGCTCTGCCGATGGAAGTGTTTTAGCCACCAGTAAAACCGCCCGTGAGCAAATTGCCCTTTTAGGCAAAGAGTATCCTAATATCAATTTTACCATCGTCGATACCCAGCGAGACCTGATCGAAACCGCCAATACCAATATGCTCGAAGCATTGCGGGATGCGATCCTCTTTACGTTGATCGTCTTGATGTTTTTCTTGGGCAACCTACGCGCCATTGCCGCAGCCGCCGTCTCGATTCCTCTCGTCTTTTTAGGGACTATCGGGGTGATTTGGCTCACTGGCGGAGAGCTTAATATCGTCGTTTATACGGCGATTATTTTGGCATTGGGGATGCTTGTCGATGATGCGGTGGTGGTACTGGAAAACATCGAACGCCATTTACTTGAGTTGCACGAGAGCTTAGAAGATGCGATTATTCACGGAACCCGAGAAGTCATCGCGCCTGTCTTTGCTGGGACGATTGCCACCATCGTCATTATCGCACCGCTGATGTTTGTCGGGGATTTCCCTCAGACGATCTACCGTCCGCTTATCTCTACTCTTATCATCGCCCTCATCGTCTCGTATATCCTCTCCATCACCCTCATACCGAAATTTTCCGCCTATCTCTACCGCAACGGCGTCTCCAAAAATCGGTTTGAAGTGGGATTTGAGCGTTTTTACCAAAATACAGTAGGACGGCTCGTCGCCCCTTATCTTGCCGTCTTGCATTTTTCCAATACCGGACGCACCCGCTTGCGTAAAACGCTCCTTATTGTCGGAGTCTTGGCACTCCTTATTGTGAGCATGAAAGTAGTTATGCCCCTCATCGGAAAAGATGCAATGCCACCCATGGATACGGGGATTATCAAGGTCAAAATTGCCTTTAGCTCCAATGACCGTGTTGAAGATGCAACGGCCAAGCTTAAACCGTTTTTCGGGTGGCTCAACAAACAAGAGTATGTCCGCACCAGCTCCACCGCATTTGGAAGCGAAGAGGGGGTGTTGTCACTGGGAAGCGGTAGTCTCTCTACCGAAGCTTCGATGACCATTTTGTGCAGCAACCGCTTTGAGCGAACCAAAACCCTCTGGCAAATCGAAGAGGAGATCCGAAAAGAGCTTGGTACTCTCTCAGGGGTCAAATCGGTCGATGTCTATGATTTCGGGGCAACAGCGAACTCCTCGATCAAAGCACCGCTGGATATACGGCTCACTTCCGCCGTCCCTGATACGCTCTACAACGATGCTCAAACACTCATCGCTTCATTGCGTAGCGTCAAAGGACTTACCAGCATCACCCCGAGTTGGCGGGAAGATATGAGCGAAATCGACCTCTCTATCGACGCCGATAAAGCCCTCTCGTATGGTCTCACACCGCTCTCCATCATGAGTCAGATTCCTATACGGGGTCAAATCGTCGCCCTCAGCGGTAATCTCGCCTCAATGAACAATCAGCCCGTCCGTCTCTATTTGGCAGGGAGTTTTCAAGAACACCCTCTCTCACTGGAAAATCTCCCGATCAACTCCAATGCCGGAATTATCCCGCTGAGTGCCGTAGCGACCTTAAATACTCAAATGACCCCCAGCAAACTTGAACGTGACGGGCTACTTTACAGTCTGGATGTCAACGGCTACCGTGCCAAACGTCCCATCACTCACATCACCGATGATGCCGATGCGGTTATCAAACAACTTTCGCTCAACGGCACGACGGTGACACAGCAAGGGGATATCGCTCAGCTCAACGACTCATTTGCCCGTATGCTCAAAGCGATCGGTGTGGGTGTTCTTTTGCTCTTCGTTGTCCTCACGGCGATCTACGCTTCGGCACGTCTGGCGGGGGTAATGATTCTCGTCCTCCCCCTCTCGATGATCGGTGCGGCATGGGGGATGCTGTTGTTTGATAAACCCAGCTGTATGCCGAGCATGCTGGGAATTTTACTGCTCTTTGGGATCATCATCAAAAACTCGGTTTTGCTCATCGATTTTTATCAAGCGCACCGAAAAACCAACCCGCCGTATGAAAGCGCTGTAGAGTCGGTCAAAGTCCGTTTCCGTCCCGTCATGATGACGGCATTCGGGACGATTGCGGGGATGCTCCCTATCGCGTTTGAATGGGCGGTCGGGCTGGAGAGACTCAGCCCACTGGCCGACGTCGCCATCGGAGGGTTGCTGGTGGGGACATTGCTCACCCTCGTCTATGTGCCGCTCGTGGCTTACGGTGTCGATAAACAGCCTTGATAGTAATATCAAAATGAACAACTCAGAAAAAGAGAGCTTGCAGATGCACCGTAAACGCCACACTGATCCACATCGTTATGCAAATTACCGTTATTACGATTACCTATCTTGCAATGGTGTTTTATATGTTTAATCTTTTTTCCCTTTAAGTACTGTAAAAAAGGGCAATGTGACTGTATGAGTGACGAGTCTAAAGCCAAAATTGCCGATATGCACGTCAGTGGGAAGGATGGAGAAGTGCAACTTGAGCTTGTCGGAACCATCAGCCAAGACGAAGTAGAAAAAGCGTTACAGCACTCTAAACTACTCACAAGGGGAGAAAAGTGAGGCTAAAACGGGAAATTTACCCGCGATTTTCGAGTTCATTAGCTTAAGTGTGTTACTATGTTCCTCCCTTGTTGGGAAAAAAATAGCAAAAGAGAAACCCTAAAAATGTCCAGAAAATATATTATTACCGCCATTTTAGCCTTTATCGCCTTGGTCAGTGTGGTGAGTGCCGTCGCCTATTTCATCCATAAATACCTCTTTATCACTCCCCCTCCCCCCTCACAACAAACCACCCATCTTACCTCGGCTTCCTCTGAGCTTAGTTCTTCGATCCTTGACATCAAAAGCTTTAGCCCCCATGATGGAAAGGTCTCGATCACCAGTCACGTCACGGCAATCATCAAAGAAGAAGGGGATGCGAACCTCACCGCCCCCTTTGATTCCAAAGTCCTCTCCGTATTGGCAGTAGGTACCAAAGTCAAAACGGGCGATGTGGTAGTGCATTTGGATGACCAAGCCCTTCTTGCACGGAAAAAATCGCTCGATGATGGGATCGCTGGTATCACCGATCGTAAAAAAACCAAGCTCAAACTCCTCGAAGAGAAACGCCAATCGCACGCCAAAACCCTCCACAAAAAAGGGACAGAGGAGCGTGCCAAACTCGAAGAGGAGCGCATTGAGTTGCTAAAAACCGATATTGCCGCGATCAAAACCAAAAAAGAGCAAATGGAGGGTAATCTCACCGAAGTGACCAAGCAACTTGCCCTTACCACCGTCCGTGCTGCCAAAGAAGGGGTTGTGACAGGGATGTTTACTAAAGTGGGTGATAACGTTACCGCTACCAAACCACTGGCATCGGTGCGTGCCGATCAACGCAACTACTGGTCGATCAGCGTCAAAACCAAAGCATTAGTTAAGGCTTTATTGTACGATAATCACCAATTGGAACTGCACTTTTTACAAACGGTTAAGGGGATGGATGAGTATCAAGCCACTTTTCCCACCAATCCAGCCCCTAAAGAGCGTACCGATGTCAAAATACTGGCGTACAGTGGAAAAGGGATCCATCTTCCCAGTAAAGCTGTCCTTTTCCATGAGGGGAAAGCGTACGTACTGGTACTTCAAGGGGATCATGTTCAACCTCAAGAGATCACGATTATCGCCCAAGGGGATGAGGGAGTCGCTGCAAGTAAAGCGCCCACGTCAGGAGAATTGGCGGTTGCAAAACCAGATGTGTTACTTAAACTCTTTAACGGGGCTTCTTTTATCGTGACCAACTAATTGACTATTCGTTAGCATCACTTTTGGGTGCAACTGTAGCCCATATCTTTACTATTTTTAATCACGAGGTCGGGACATTTTTTCCGGAGAGTGGTGATTGTGTTACGCAAAGAGTTAGCATTGTTGATGTCACCGTGCAATAGGGTATCATACCCAACGCAATGACCCATATTTTTGATGAGTAGGGCTAAAATATGCCGTTCACTTTTGGAAAGATCGAGTTGAATACTATTTTTATACACCAATTCATCGTCATGAACACTATAATCAACCGTATTGACGCTAGGAGTTTGATCGGTTTTTGTGGTGATTAACAAAAAAGCCGCCATGAGATTTTCAGGGGTAATGGGCTTAATAAGATAGGAGAGGGGAGAAAGTTGCGCCGCTTCTTTGATAATCTCTATATCTTTATACGCGGTTAAAAATAAAAAAGGGATCTTCCTCTCTTTAAGTCGTCGCCCCACTTCCAGTCCATCAACCGCCCCATTAATGTTAATATCAAGAATCGCAAAATCGGGGGTGTCCGATACCAATAGCTCTGAAGCTTCGCGCCAACTTGTCGCAATGCCAATGACCTCTATCGTAAGCAAAGTAGCAACGTCGTCAATCAAATGAGCCATCATCCAATTGTCTTCGATAATGATAAGTTTCTTCATGGTTCCCTTTCCGTACTAAAATGTATCCTAAAGGTCGTATCTTGGGAGACGATCTGGGCTTGTAATTGGTGAATCAGTTCCATAATCATCGACCATCCCAAACGTTTATTTTTACGTGATGCGAGGAAAAAAGTCGTATTTTCAAAAGGGGTGCGACCATCATTGTATGAGAAAGTTGCTTTAGTGTGGTCTATTGCAAAATCAATACGGATCGTACCACCATTGGTGGTAAAAACGTGTTTGATAGAGTTGGAGATTAACTCACTCACAACCAGCCCCAAAGAGATCGTATCTTCCACCACCAAAACCCCTTCCTTCCCGAAATTACAGGTGAATTGTATATGGGGATAGAGTTCGCTAAGAGCATTGATGATGGTCTGAAGATACTCGCCGCCATTAATCCTGCTCATATTGGGTTGTTCGCACAGTGTTTCATGCACGGTTGCAATGGCTTGAATTTGGGATTGGAGTGATACTAATATTTTTTGCGTTTCATCACTGGCAGAAGAGCGTTTTGTCCATAAAAGACCGATGATGAATTGAAGGTTATTTTTGACACGATGACTCAGTTCGCGCATCAAAAGCTCCCGTTGAGAGAGGAGATGGTTAAGTTCATGGGTACGTTTGGCAATAATCGTATCCAGCTCGTTTTCGTGTTCTTTAAGGGCATGGAACGTATGGGCATATTGTCGTAACAAGATGGTCGCTTGGGAAAATAAGTAGACCACAAACCCAATGGGTCCCCAATCTTGGGTATCGTCAATCTTTTGGGCAAACATCAACACATCATGGACAATGGTGCCACTAAAAATGACAAAGGTGACCAACGCAAAGGTAGCGTACGCCTCTTTGGCTCGAAACGCGCGGTAAAGGATCCACACAACAAAAAGAACGCTTTGAAGAATAACCAATTCCGTCAAAGGCATTGTAGCGGTAAAAAAAAGGGTAGGGGTAACCATTGCCATAACGACAAAGACTCCTCCTAGGGTAATATTTAGGGTGCGTAGGGTTGTATTGCTTTGGCGTGGAAAGAGTGAGCTGATGTATAAAATAAAAAGGGGAAGGGTGAGATAACCACTAATGTACTCGATACGGGTTAAGAGATCCCACGTGATGGAATCAAAGAGGGTTGTTGCAATTTTTTCACCGGTTACTGATACTCTCAGGGCAAAAAAAAGTACAAAAAGACCAAACCACAAGGGGGCCTTATCCCTTCGCCATGCCAAAAAAAGTCCTAAGTGAAACAATCCTGTCGCCAAAAAAATACTACTAACGGCTAAGTTAAAATTGGCCATGGAGGTATGGGAAGCCTCTAGTATTCCTACTGGCGCGATGATGGGGGATACCCCCAGTCCAAAGTGACGGTGTTGGGAGTTGGCAACCCATAACGTAATTCTGGTTTTGGGATGGGTTGGGGTAAACGTGACAATGTGACGCTTGGGAGAGGCTAAATAGAGTGCTTTGCGTGGATCAATAGTACCCGATTCGCAGACCAATCGATTATCAATAAAAACTTTCCAAGGATTCACAAGGGGATTAAAATCAAGACTCAGGGGTTGATTGGGGGTGGTTTTGAGATCAAGAACGAACGTTGCGACCCCTTTTGCCCCTTGACGTTTTTCCAAATAGTGGGGAAGATACAAGGTCTTGGTAAGGGAGGTGGTTTGTTCGGGAAAAAGGGCTTTTCCCTCTGCAAACCCCCATGCTCCTGAAAGTTTCATCGGTACAGTGATATGGGTAATATCACGTAAAGGTATGTGGGCAAAGGCAGGTACACCCCATAAAACCATCCATCCGATGAGTAGGATACGTATCATGAGTTACTTAAACCACCATTGAAAACGGACAAGAACATCATCAGACGTTTTCATCCCATCGCGTGTTGCTAATTCTTTGCCATATTTAATGAGAATTTGCGTACCGCCTACTGTGTAATAATAGCCACCAAGGGTTATTTTTTCCATTTTTGAAGGGTCATTTTGGGCTATCCCCCCGAGGTACGTTTCCCCTCCGTAATTTTGTTGAAACCCTGTAAAAAGGGTTAATTGAGAGGTTTGGTTGTAGCGTAGGATAGACGTAAGGGCATAACTTGGACGTTGTTCTAAGGTCTGTCCCAAGTGATTGTTATTGGTGCCATAAAGTGCCAATTCGGGAGAAAGCTCAAGGATAAACGACTCAGTGAGTTTTTGAACATAGCCTATATTAAGGGTTGATTTGTAACGATTTTCACCAATATTGAGTAACTGTTGGGGGGTGTATTCTCCTTTCGGAGCGAAAAAAAGCCATGTTGCCGCAAGGTAGTGATTGTTAGGTTTGTCATTCATAAGCCACCCTGTTGCCCCCACGATAATATCTGCAAAGCCAGACGATTCATGACCAATGAGAGCTGACAATGTATCACCGTTACTTTTGGTAACAGAATAGGGAAGAGCGACCATGGGACAGACCGTATAACCACCCACATTGAACGTCGAGGTGAGTTTTAATGCAGTGATACGTGACGTGACGTGATCCGAAGTAAGTTTTTCTCCCTGCGCATAAGGTCCTACCATCGTTTTTTCAGAAAAATAAAGCGTTACCAAATTCATACCAATACGTGGAGCCTCGTAATCCCCTGGAATGACCTCATTAACGGCACTGTAAAGGGTATTTCCATAAATAAAAAATAAGAGCATCATAATGTTTCGATAGACCATTTATTCCCCTGTTTAGTATGATTGAGTAAAAATTAAACACTTAATTGAGCATTATCTAGTAAGTGGTCTTATGTTTTTTTAACCATTTTAACTGGCGCAATACTACCTAAAGTAATACTTAAAAATTCTTTAATAAAAAAAATAAATATTTTATTATTACTATGAATGATACTTCGATGATACTTGTCATGTATGCTTCGTCATGAAATTTACCTCGGAGCGTACCATGAGACCATCCAATAATTAGTCAGCCCTGAAAAACCCTAAAGACGTCCTGTATTAGGCACTTTAAAAG
>JAVHOQ010000098.1:0-9652 GCA_036170115.1 Sulfuricurvum sp. | reverse complement strand
GCTCGAACAACAAAAAACTCATCATGGCGCGCGTATAGCTGAACACCAGTTGATCTCTCCACCAAACACCCCCGACTCAAATCATTGATGGGGCGATTAAGTCCTTGCAACACAGGACCAATGGCAATCGCACCCGATGAGCGTTGCACCGCTTTATAAGTGTTATTTCCCGTATTGAGATCGGGGAAGATCAAAACACTGGCATGACCTGCTACCACAGAATCGGGGCGTTTGAGGGCTGCGACGGTGGGATCAATTGCGGCATCGTACTGCAAAGGACCATCGATAATGAGCGTGGGGTCTAAGTCACGTGCGCAGTGCGTCGCCTCTTTGACTTTTTCGACCTCTTCCCCACTTCCGCTGGTTCCGGTGGAATAACTCAACATCGCCACACGGGGTTCAATCCCAAATGCACGCGCCGTTTGTGCCGAGGAGTAGGCGATTTGTGCCAACTCCTGAGCATTGGGATGGGGGTTAATGGCGCAATCGCCGTAGACCAAAACCTCCGTTTCCAAACACATAAAAAAGACACTGGAGACAATCGAGACATCCGGTTTGGTTTTAATAATCTGCAATGCAGGGCGAATCGTATCGGCGGTGGTGTGGGTCGCACCGCTGACCATCCCATCGGCTAACCCTTGATGCACCAACATCGTCCCAAAATAGGTTTTGTTGGTCATCGCATCCCACGCTTGGTCATAACGCACCCCTTTATGGCGACGCAATTCATACAACGCATGGGCGAACGGTTCTCTCAAGGGGGAGGATTGGGGATCAATAATGGTCGCTTTGGCAAGATCCAATCCCAGTAATGCCTCACGACGGTGAATCTCCTCTTCTTTACCCAATAAAATAATGTTGGCAACCCCTTGATGAAGCATAATCTCCGCCGAACGCAAAATCCGCTCGTCCTCACTTTCGGGCAACACAATCGTTTTTTTATTTTTTCGAGCTTTATCAAATAAGGTATATTTAAACATCAACGGAGTCATGCTGTGGTGGGTGGCAACGGTATCGAGTTTTTTCAGAAAATCTTGATGGTCGATCGTATCATAAAAAAGCCCCATCGCTACGGCAATTTTTCGCTCTGAGTGGGCGGTGATTTTGGCTTTGATTGCATCGACCTTTGAGGTGGCATGATAGGTATCCATGGCGGTAGAGAGAATCGGTACCCCAAACGATTCCAACCCCTCCAACAAACGGCGTATCGTCGGAGCAAGGGGAACATTGCCACTTAAAAGAATCCCTGAAATGTTGGGAAAATAGCGTGAGTACAACGCCAAAATGGTGGAGGTGATAATATCGCTGCGGTCAGCGGGGACAATGACCAATGCTTTGTCACGGATACGGGTGAGATAATGGTCACTGGTCATCGCTGCGACGAGTTTGGTTTTAATCACTTTGTCCCAATCGTTGGGATCCCCCAAAACCCATTCACACTGAAGATGCTCCTTGACCTCCCCCATCGTGATGCAATCAAGTTCGGGCGTTTCAGGGATGCAATACAAGGAGGGGTGATCCCTACTTTGGGTGCGTAAAGACTCTATCGTATCGGGATCAACCCGATTGACCACCATCATAAATTCCCGCACCCCTTGGTGCTTGATCGCTTCGGATTCGATTTTGATCTCATTGACAATCGCATCCACCGTTTTGGCTTTGGCATTGATAATGGCGATAAAATCACTGTCCAAATTTTTGGCTAAAATGAGGTTAATGTCCCCATCGATGCTCGAAGAGAGGCGACTTTTGGCAATCCCTTCTATGAGGACAAAGCGATTTTTTTCCCGCAATCGGGTCAATTTTTCCATGATCGCTTCAATCGCTTCATGAACTTTGTTATGCCCAAAAAGGGTCTCTAGCTGCTGTTTACCCATCCCGTAACTTGCTTCATACGCTTGATCAAGTCCGAAATACTCTAGCATAAAACGGATGTCGGAATCCTCCTCCTCTTCGATAATGGGACGGAAAAAAGCAACACGGTCAATTTTGGATTTAAGCAGTTGCATCAATCCCATCATGATGAGGATACTCCCCGCATTTTCTTGGGTGGAAGCGACAAACAAGGCGGTGGTTTTCATGGGGTAAGAACTCTTATCATGTTTAACTCTTTTTAATTAATTTTCTAAATACCTGTAAATTCACCATCAACCAACCAATAAATAATCCTGCTATACAAATAATTTCAATCCATATAAAAAATGCTACTCCGCTTTTTGACTGTAAAAACATATTGGGAATATTACGTTTTGAATTTGGGTCAAATAAACCTATAGTTCCATGATAGAAACTAAAATGACCAACTAAACCAAGTTCCATCATCACAAAAAACAAACCTCCCAAATACATAAAAATCAAAAACTTAGCTGTATTCGGGAAAAAAATAAACAAATTATCTGTTTCCAATCCTAATAAAAGAATGAATAAAATAATAAATAATAAAAATATACCTATCCATGCAAGAGAGACTGTCAATGCTGTAATGTTGGGAATTGCACTCGCATGAGATATTACCGCTATCCCAGGTATCCACGACGACATGACACGTACAAACCATTGACACAATGCACAATGAGTGACAAAATTTTCGGTGACGACTAATGGTATTAGTGGAATAATGACCAATGAAAACAATAACACGAGTTTACGTATTCCATTCACTAGAGGATGTTTATCCCTAACTTCTTGTCTGTTTTTTATCTGCTCTTTGAGTTCGTCCCAGCCTTCTTGATTCACTACACATACCTTACGTGATCTTTATTTAAATGCCACCTATTCTACCCAAAAAACAGTTCAAAAGCTCTCTTGAAATGGTGAAGAAAAGGCTCAACGTCCATCTGAAAACTATCGAAGATAGAGGATCATACTCCCAAGCATCACCATCAATGAAACCAAAAAAACGGGTACATTAAAGTACTTTTTCTTTGAATGGAGATAGTAATGAAAAAAAAGATTGCTTAAAAAAAAGAGAAAGTGGAGCGGGAAACGAGACTCGAACTCGCGACATTCAGCTTGGAAGGCTGACGCTCTAGCCAACTGAGCTATTCCCGCACCGTTGGGAGAATTATAGGAAACTCTTCCTTAAAATTCCACGCTATTGTCCTTAAATTTTATCAATTCCCACCAAAGTCACCTGATTTAATACCCCTTTAGACTCCTTAAGGGCTTGAAGCGTATCGGGATGGGGGTGACCAATGGCAATGGCGGTTCCTCTACGCTGTGCTAGGGAAACGGCTTGGACAATTTGCCCTTTGATCGTAGCCACCCCCGCATCATGATCCAAAAAAACATCCCGCCCAAGATAGGGGATATGGAGAGCATCTTCCACCTCTTTGGCTTTGCTTGTCCCAATGGTGCGACTGTCCACAAACCGTAGTCCATTGGCACTCAAAGCCATCATCAATCGCTCCATTGCAGGTTTATCGGCGGTAAATTTAGAACCTGTATGATTATTCACATAATGGGCGTTGGGATAAAGCTGTTTGATTTTTTGGATTTGCGCATCAATGGTCGCTTGAGAATCGGTAGTACGGAGGGTTATGGTCTCTTCCCCTTTATAATCCACCGCTTCAAGGGGGAGATGAATCATAGCCCCCGCAATATTTTGTGCCAAAAGTGCCGAATCTTTGTGTCCTGCGGTGGGGGGTAAAAATGACATGACCAAGGGTAATCCTGTGGAACGGATCGCACTAATATCACGTGCTGTACTCACATCATCGATGATAATCACCAGCTTTCCCCCTTTTTGACCCACAGGGTTGGGATGGGGGGAGACCACCGGGGGTTTAGGGTGAGAGACAATGGGGATTGGTTTAGGGGGAAGAGGGACGATATGGGGCTTCACTTGGGCAAGAAGCTTATCCAATAGAGCATTTAAGCGACGAATCTCCGCCATCTGGTGTTGGATAAGGGCTGTTTCTTGAAAGCACTCCTCTTTGGTGGATTGTGGGATCACCATGGTCGCAAGCTGCTGGCGTAATAGACGATTCTCTATCTCAAGATGACTCTTTTGTTGCTGCATTTGATACCACCCCAGCACATAGCCAATCCCCCCAACAAGAAGAGCAATAATAAAAAAAACAAGGAAAAAAGCAATATTTTTAAGGGAGAAAGAGGAAAGGGTAAAAAAAGAGAATTTTTTCATCAAAAAACATTTATGTTAAATTTGTATTTTAGGGCTGGATTCCCGCCTTCGCGGGAATGACGAGCTTAAAAGCAATTCTTAGTTGGTTGATTGGTTAACGATTTTGTTTTTAGAGATCCATGGCATCATCGTACGCAATTTGACCCCTGTGCGCTCAATCAAGGAGGCTTTAGCATTGGCACGCTCAGCGTTCATACGAGGATAACCCGCTTGACCTTCAAGGATGAAATCTTTGGCAAAACGACCATCTTGAATCTCTTTGAGAATCTCTTTCATGGCTGCTTTGGATTGCTCGTTGATAACCCGTTTACCACTTACGTAGTCACCGTACTCTGCTGTGTTGGAGATAGAGTAACGCATATCGGCGATACCCCCCTCAAACATCAAGTCAACAATCAATTTCAATTCATGAAGACACTCGAAGTATGCCAATTCAGGAGCGTATCCCGCTTCGGTCAACGTTTCAAAACCTGCTTGAACAAGAGAGACTGCACCACCGCAAAGAACCGCTTGCTCTCCGAAAAGATCCGTTTCGGTTTCGTCTTTAAACGTCGTTTCGATGATCGCCGTACGTCCACCACCGATTGCCGATGCGTAGGAAAGAGCCAATTCTTTGGTTGTACCGCTTGGGTTTTGTCCTACTGCGATAAGGTCAGGAATCCCGCCACCGCGAACGAATTCGCTACGAACCGTGTGACCCGGAGCTTTAGGAGCAATCATCGTTACGTTGATGTCAGCAGCCGGTTGGATGCGACCGTAGTGAATACTAAAACCGTGACCAAAAGCAATGGTTGCCCCCGATTTGAGGTTCGGAGCGATTTCATTTTTGTAGATTTCTGCTTGGTTTTCATCCGGAAGAAGGATCATAACCACATCCGCGTACGCAGACGCTTCGGCTACGGTCATTACTTGGAACCCTTTAGCTTCCGCTTTGCCCCATGAACTTCCCTCTTTACGAAGACCAATCACTACTTCTACACCGCTATCGCGCAAGTTTTCTGCGTGTGCGTGACCTTGTGATCCAAAACCGATCATTGCTACTTTTTTGCTTTTAATGAGTTCGATATTACAATCGTTATCGTAGTAAACGTTCAATGCCATGAGAATATCCTTCGAGGAGGCCTTATTTGACCTAAAAATTTCGCGGATTATATCCCACTTTTGCATAAAAAAATATTAGCATACCCTTAGAAGCCACGGCTAAATTTTCCTTTTACCCCTAAACAACCATTGCGTGCTACAATTCACCCAAAAAACAGAGGGGTAACGCACGATGAAAAAATTTAATCTTTTTACCGAAATTATCGTTGTGGCTAAAAACGATTTGCTATTGGCAATCAATTCCGCCAAAAAGTTTGCGATTAGCTATGAGGGGAAAATCATGTATGAACCGTTTCCCCAAGAGTTAATCTCCCTTTATGAAGGGTCAATCCCTCCGCTTTCTCCCCTCGCTACGAATCTTTCCCGTCCGATAAGTACAATGCTAGGAACTAATTATAAAATCGTAGAAGATGATGATCGTATTTTGATTAAAGCCTCAGGTGCATGGCAAAACATCATCGGATATAACCAAAAACGCGCCCTTTATGACGATACCAGCGGTGATGGTATTGCTGAATTTTCCGATAAAGTGTTAGAAGATACAGGATGGCACGCTACTGAGTTTAACATCGGATATCGAGAGATTGTCGAACAGTTTGAGGGGCAGTGTGAGGGTATTTTGCTGTGCATTGAACACGAATCACCGTATCAATTTAGTGGATTGGGATTTCTCTTTGATCTTGATCATGCCCGTAAAATCGCCTTTGAGTATTGCGTAACAACGATTAATGATAAACTAAAAAACGATGCGGATTTCACCACCCTCACAAAAGATGAAGCAGAAGCAGCGGAGTATTTTAAGGCTATCTAAATTTCGCCGTTTGTAGAACCCTATTTTTATCGGTTGCTCCATTTAAAAATATCCAATATCACAACGGTAGCCCTTTTCTCATCAATAAAATAGGGAATGGTATAACCTTTGACAATCAAATCTCGCACCTCTTGTGAATTGTGATAATGCGATTGTCGATATTTGTAAGGCATAGAAGAGATATTCTCAATCCTCTTGTCAATCTCAGAAAGTAACGTCAATGCCCGACCAAGACTATCTTTTGCAATAAAGATTAAAATTGCGTCTAACTCATCGAGGTATTTTTTATCCCTGATGATTTTCATATTTGGCTCTAAGAATGGCTATCGTTTCGGAGAGGTGCACACGGTATTCTTCGCTGTCGAGATATTCACCTAAATGATTTTGGTATCGTTCCATACCATCAGCTACCCTACGGATCGCTTCTGATTTAGGGATAGTAGGATAACCCTCATCCATTAAATCGAGAATAAACTCATCAAACCGACCCTGTATGTCTATCCCACTGTTTATGATCTTGTCATAAATCGTGTCTTGCACGTGCAGATGAATGGTGTGCATACGATCTCCTTTTATCCAGTGCCATGATTATATCAAAATATCTACCTCAGACAAACTGGAAAATAATGCGGATTTCACCACCCTCACGAAAGATGAAGAAGAAGCCAAAGGATTTTTTGGGTTATAATTCCACCTACTAAACACTAAGGGGAGAGGATGCGCGCATTTAGACGACTGTTTGCCATACTCTTTATCCTCTCCCTTTTTGTGGGGGTTGTCCATCAACTCAACCATACGCACCACACGGGAGATGTGTGTGAAGTGTGTCTTTTGGCGCACTCCCCTGCTCTCATAGACGAAGCCATTGTGCTTTCCTCTCTTTATATCGCTTTTGAATCGTTTGCTCCACCCAAAGTGTCGCGATCTGCCCACTACACACTCCTAACACGAAACCGTTCCCCTCCTTTAGTCTAACCTTTTTTACCCCCACACCAACAACCATTTTTATTTTATAGGATATTTTTATGAAAAAAACACTCTCTATCATTGCGTGTGCAATGCTATCAACCGTTGCATTGGGTGATGAACTCTCAACCATTACGATCCAAAGTACCCCATCCCCTGTGGTTCACGCCAATGGAACGGTCAAAGATGTGGTCGAAAAGACCGAAGTGATCACCGCCCAAGTAATAAGCCAAACCCATTCTGCCACCCTTGCAGAGGTCATTGACCATCAAGCAGGGGTCAATGTCACCACAGGGTGTTCGATTTGTGGTCTTAAACGCCTACAAATGAATGGGCTTAAAGGGGAACATACGACAGTTTTAGTCGATGGGATACCGTTTAACTCAACCGTTTCGAGTTTTTATGGGATGGATGCCATTGGCACCGCTGACATCGAAACCATCGAGATCACCCGTGGATCGGGGGCTTCGCTCACTTCTCCCGAAGCCATTGGGGGAACCATCAACATCATCCCCAAAAAACCACGCAAAAATGGTGCGGCGTTGGACCTCTCTGTAGGGACATTGGGAACCAAAAATTTTACGTTTGTGGATGAAGCGATGAGCCACGATAACAAAACAGGCTTCCTTTTTTCCGCTGCTTCGCATACCCAAGGGCAAGTCGATAATGACCATAATGGGATTAGCGAATCCCCTAGCATGAAAAATGAATCCCTCTCCTTGATGGTCACCCACCAATTTTCCCCCTACGACGCGCTCGAATTCAAAATATCCCATTTTACCTCCGATGTGTTGGGGGGAATTATGATCTCGGAATCTTCCGCTGCTGCGCTGTACAATCCTGCCATCAATAATGCCTCTTTTCTCAATCAAAATGTCACCAATACCTATACGGGTCAACCGATGCAAATGTTAGAGCGGATTAATACCACCCGTGATGAAGCGTATCTCAAAGAGCGACACACCCTCACGGATACCATGAATCTCACCACAACACTCGCTTTTGCCCAACAAAAACAAGACTCACTCTACGAAGGGGCGGATTACAAAAACATCGATAGAACCTATTTTGGGGATTTTAAAATTGATCATGCCCTCACCGATCACCATTTTCTCACCTACGGAATGGATGCCAAAAAAGAGACTTCCCGTTCCCAATCCTACTTTTATTACGATCTTAATGGACGGGACAAAGATGATTTTGATTACACGGCATTGGGTCTGTATGGACAAGATGCGTGGATGATCGATGATAAAAATGAACTAACCGTTGCCCTACGCGGTGCGAACATCACCACCAACTGGCTCGCTCAAACGGCTCAAAAAAATGAAATTGATAAAACGTTGTTGGTTCCACGACTGCTGTATCGTCATAATCATACCCGTGATCTAACCTCACGGTTGAGTGCTGGCATTGGCTACCGCTCACCACTGACTTTTTTTGAATCCGAACATGGCTTGCTCAACAACGGATTTGCCATGAGCATTACCGATATTGAGCAATCTAGCGGTGCTTCATACGCTCTTGCTTACAGTAAAAATGGGTTTAGTATCACCGGTTCCACCGCGTATACGAACGTTAAAAATTTAGCCTACATTGATACTTCAGCCCTTATTCCAACCTTACGTAACGCTCCCGAAGCGGTCACCGTCACCAATGGGGATATAACGGTTGGGTACACCCTAAATGAAACATTGTCATTTTCAGGAAGTTACGAAACTTATCACTATGACCATGCCTATAAATCGCATCTTGCACTGGCATCCATCGAACAGCGCGCCCGTTTGAGTGTCGATTATGATTGCAATGGATGGGACATTTACACGGAAGCGACATGGGTAGGTGCGCGGGATTTGGCTCCGTATGGATACACCGATCGCGCCAATGACCTCACCCTCACCTCCCCTAAAATGACCACAGCACCGGCGTATACGACCGTGGATATGAAAGTTTCTAAAACAATTGCGAAAAATTTTACCGCGTACGCAGGGGCAAAAAACTTATTTAATTATGTCCAGACAACGACCGAATCACCGCTGTTTTATGATGGAAGTGGGAATTTTGGAACAACCCATATTTGGGGACCTTTACGGGGACGAACACTCTATGCGGGGATAAAAATGGTATTTTAAGGAGAAAAAAGAGGTGATCGTCTCCCAAAAGAGACGATCCAAGGGTTGTTAACTCAACCGCAAGAAGGGACGTTGCCTGAATCGTTACCGTATTCGTGCAAGAAATCACGAAGATCCGCTGCATCGCCTTTAAAGGTTTCACCACCAAAGTAGGCAGCTGATTTATCATTAGCATGGGCTTTGATCATTTTTTCCCCATTGTTAGCGAACAAATCGTCCCACTCATCTTGGGTATGCATAGCAGCACCTTTGGTACCATTGCCATGACAGTTTTTACACGTTTTCAAATAGGTTTTTTGCCCTTTTTTGATGTCCGCTGACGCTGTTGTACTCATCATTCCCACAGCAACAACGGCTGCAAGGAAAAGTGATGTTGATTTAGTCATATCATTCCTTTTGTGTTAAGTGTTAGTGCATCATACCCGACAAAGGATAAATGGACAATTAATCCACTAACAAGTAGGGACGTTTCCTGAATCGTTACCGTATTCGTGTAAA
>JAVHOQ010000097.1:0-9656 GCA_036170115.1 Sulfuricurvum sp. | reverse complement strand
CATCGGTCGTACAGGGGGGGGCTTTTTTTACGTTGTCCCCGATTCGATCACCCGATCCAAAGAGCAATTGCGTCACGTCTACCAAGAAAAAGAGGCAAAACTTTACGAATACGCCAAACATTTTTCCACCAAACTCTCGACGCTTGTCCCCTTTATCACCTTTGTGAATCGGGAATTTGAACGGTTTGACCATTACCAAGCGCGGGTGTTGTTTGCCAAAGCCCACAATTTAGCCCTCATCAAAGCTCAACCCAATCAACACATCGTTTTAGAGGAGTTTTCCCACCCCGCTTTGCTCAAACCCAAACCCATTAGTCTGGCGTTTCGGGGGAATTTATTGATGATTACGGGGGTCAATGCAGGGGGAAAAACGATGATGCTCAAATCAATTTTGAGTGCGTGCGCCATGGCAAAATACCTCATTCCGATAAAAATCAACCCCCATAAAAGCCGTATCGGAAGTTTCAAACGACTCGAAGCGGTGATCGATGATCCCCAAAATGTGAGCAATGACATCTCCACCTTTGCGGGGCGGATGGTGCAATTTAGCCACCTTTTTGACCATAAACTCTCATTGGTTGGGGTCGATGAGATCGAACTGGGAACCGACAGTGACGAAGCGGCTGCGTTGTTTGCGGTGGTGTTGGACGAATTGATCAAACGGGGGCAAAAAATCGTGGTCACCACCCACCACAAACGGCTTGCAGCGTTGATGGCGGATCGGGAGGATGTGGAACTGCTTGCAGCCATTTACGATGAAGAGCGACGGCTCCCCACCTACGAATTTTTGCAGGGGATTATCGGGAAAAGTTACGCCTTTGAGACCGCATCGCGCTATGGAATCCCCCAAGCATTGATCACCAAAGCCAAAACGGTTTATGGGGACAATCACGAAAAACTCAATATCCTCATCGAACGGGGAAGCGAGATGGAACGCGCGCTCAAACACAAAAACAAAGAGGTCGATGCGCGTCTGGAAAGTCTCAAACTCCAAGAGCAGGAGCTAAAAGAATCAAAAGAGAACCTGCATAGCGCACTTGAACACGAAAAAAACCGTCTTCGCAGTGAGTATGACCGTGCCATTGCCGCTGCCAAAGCAGCAGCCCGAGGATTGGATCAAGCGGCCATCCACCGAGAGCTTAACCGTGCGCAGGCCAAACTTCCCAAGGTCGAAATCCCCAAAATCGCCCAAAGTGAACCGCGTGTCTATACCATTGGGCAAGCGATCAAATACCGTTCGCAACGGGGAACCATCGCAAGTCTCACCGCCAAAGAGGCAATGATCGAGGTGGAGGGGATGCGATTGCGGGTAAAACTCACCGAACTCAAACCCAGCGGTAACCTCCCCAAAGTGGTCAAACCCACCCACACCACCAAAATCGACCAAAAAAGCGGTCTGAAACTTGATTTGCACGGATTACGCGGGGAAGAGGCGTGTGAAAAGATGGATAAATTTCTCTCCGATGCCCTTTTGCAGGGATTTGATGAAGTGATTATCTATCACGGTATCGGGACGGGGAAACTCTCCTATGCCGTCAAAGAGTTCCTAAAAATTCACCCCAGTGTCAAAAGTTTCACCGATGCGCCCCAGCATTTGGGGGGATTTGGGGCGAAGATTGTGAGATTATAATGTTTCTATTATTTCATTAATTTCATTGCTTGTAATAGATTCCCTGTCACTTTTGGAATAGATGGTGAGTAAAAATAGCGTTTCATCCGTTAGGCAATACGTGATGACGCGGAATCCACCACTTTTCCCTGTGGGTATGGATGAGTTAGGAATGCGAAGTTTAAAAAGATTATTGCCAAGTGGCGTGCCTGATTGAGGATTGTGTAAAAGAATACTATTAAGCTGTTCTAAATCATGCGTTAATTTTTTGTATTTTTTAAAGAGTGATTTTGCATCTTTTTTAAATTGAGGAGTTGGTTCAATCCGCACTGTTAAGCTCGTGTATAAAATCTTGTAAGCTCCCTTGCAAGGGTAAAATACCTTTTTGAATACTAATGACTTCTTGTAATCCTTCTTTAATGTGATTTAAAATTTCTTCTCTCGTGGGTTCATCGTAATGCTTAATAATCTCAACATCACCCTTGAGATGATTTAAAAAATAAAGCACTTTGTCGTAAACATTTTCACGTATATCTATGGTTAATAACATGGTAATCTCACTTTTATTTGGTGAAAAGATTATATCCCCAGTTTTAAAAATATCGCTTAAAGAAATGACGCTATAATCTCAAAAGTTTCACCGATGCTCCTCAGCATTTAGGGGGATTTGGGGTGAAGATAGTACGGCTTTAAAAACTCCCCGTCATTCCCGCGTAGGCGGGAATCCAGCACTCAGTCATTCCCAATTTGATTGGGAATCCATCCCCTTTCCCCTTGCAAACTTTTTCATTTCAGTGTAAAATCTTTAAAAATATGTCATTTTGTTTAATTTTGATAGTTAAATTTAGGTATATTTTTGAAAAAACAAGACAATTAAATAGTATGGAGAGTTAAATGATCAAAACCCCTATACATTTATTCTATTTTTCTTTAGTTTTTGGAATATTTCCACTATTAGTTACATTAATATCAGGCGCAATTGCAAGCCTTTTTGGATGTCAACTGAATGAAGCTACATGTATTTGTGTTATATTAGGACTAAATATTGGACCATTGCTTGGTAGTATGGGTGTAGTGGGTTGGTTTTCTTTTTATACTATACCTTTAGCTTTAGGTGGAATTTTATTTTCATTTATTTGGGCTATTACCAATAAATTTTCCAAAAAAAATGATAGAAAATAGGTAAAAAAAGGAGAAGCTACTTTTTAAAAGATAGATTCCCGATCAGGTCGGAAATAGGAGGTGATAACTATAACTCCTTGGAAAAAAGTGCCAAAGATAAAAAAAGTGCGGCGCATACGTTTCGTCGTGAAATTTTGCAAGAGTGTCAGAGCTTAAGCGATTTTTCTTACCGTTGTCGTCGCTCGATCCATTATAACAATGATACTATCCGAGATTTAATTTTTAAGGGTTGGACGGTAATGTATAAAATTGTAGATAATGAGATCAAAGTGTTTGCATTGACAAAATACGAAGATTACAAAGATGAGAGTGACCAATGACCCAAGCCGACTACCAAAACACTATTAAAATTCTCAATGCGTGGGCAAAAGCCTATTATGTCGATGATGCCCCCCTTGCGACCGATGAAGAATATGACAAACTCTACCACGATGTGCTTGCGTATGAGCTATCGCATCCTGAAGCCATAGCGGAAGATTCCCCGACGAAGCGTGTAGGGGGCGTTGTTCGCGATGAATTTTCTAAGGCAACCCATATCAAACGAATGTGGAGTATGGAGGACGTTTTTACCCCCACGGAGGTGGAGGAGTGGTTAGAGCGTATCCTCAAAAATGTGGGGGAGAGTGTCTACTTCTGTGAACCCAAATTTGATGGGGCGAGTCTGAATTTACTGTACGAAGAGGGCAAACTCGTCCGCGCCATTACCCGTGGGGATGGGGTGGTAGGTGAAGAGGTGACCGATAACGTCCGGACGATCAAAAGTGTCCCACTGACCATCGCGTATGAGGGGCGTATTGAGATACGCGGTGAAGTGGTGATACGTAAAGATGACTTTGAGGCGATCAATGAAGAGCGACTTCGTAACGGCGAAGCCCTCTTCGCCAATCCCCGTAACGCCGCGGCGGGAAGTCTCAGACAGCTTGATAGCACTATCACTGCCAAACGCCGTTTGGTCTTCTACCCATGGGGATTGGGGGAGAATGGTTTGGAACACACGCTTCTTTCTCAGAAGATGGCAGTTATCCACGATTGGGGCTTTTTGAAACCCCCGTATAGGCAAGAGTGCCGTACGCTCGCGGAGATAGAGGCGTTTTACCGGATGCTTATTGCCAAGCGGGATGAAATCCCCATGATGATGGATGGGATGGTACTCAAAGTGGATGAAATAGCCACTCAAGAGGAGTTGGGCTACACGGTCAAATACCCCAAATGGATGTGCGCCTATAAATTTCCCGCGATCGAAAAAGTTACCACCCTTAATGCCATCACGCTTCAAGTAGGTCGCACAGGGGTGGTAACCCCCGTAGCCGAGATAGAACCGGTTAATATTGAGGGGGCGATGGTCGCCCGTGCTACCTTGCACAATTTTGATGAGATAGAGCGCAAAGGTATCCGTATCGGCGATAAAGTCATTATCATCCGAAGCGGGGATGTGATACCCAAAATTATTAAAGTACTTGAAGAACGACGCACGGGAGCAGAACAGCCCGTACACCGTCCCACCCATTGCCCCACCTGCGAATCAGAACTGCTTGATGAGGGGACACTAATCAAGTGTCAAAACCTCCACTGCCCCGATAGGGTCATCAACTCCATCATCCACTTTGCCAAAAAGGGCTGCATGAACATTGAGGGGTTGGGGGGCAAGATCGTCGAGCAACTGGTCAACGAAAAGATTATCAACGACATACTCGACTTGTATTTCATCACCCCCGAAACCTTAGCCACGCTAGAGGGATTTAAAACCAAAAAAATAGACAATCTCCTCAATGCCATCCACGCGACCCTTGGCACACCACTTCACCGCCTCATCAATGCCATGGGGATCGAACACATCGGAGAGGTAGCAAGTTATGCATTAGCCTTGGAGTTTGGACTGGGGATAACCGAGGTGACACTGGAGCAAATTACCGCCATTGATGGCATCGGCGAAGAGATGGCAAACTCACTACTGGAGTTCATGCGGGTCAATCGTGACTTTGTTGGTCGCCTTTTCAAGACCATCCAACCCACCGTAGAACAAAAGATACACGCCCAAGAAAACCCTTTCAAAGACAAGACCATCGTCCTCACAGGGACAATGAGCGTCAGTCGTGGAGAGGTGAAAGAACGCCTTGAGTCACTGGGAGCAAAAGTGAGCGGAAGCGTGAGCAAAAAGACGGATTTTCTTATCTATGGCGAAGATGCGGGGTCTAAATACGATAAAGCGGTCTCATTGGGGGTAGCATTGCTCAGTGAAGAAGAATTTAGGGTGATGTTAGACCCTGAATCAAGTTCAGGGTGACGGGTTAGACGCTCAAGGTAATAATGTCTTCTAGTATCGGTTTTGGGGTGTATTGGCGGAGACCTTTTGACATATTTGCGTTATAATAGCTACAAATGTCGTACTTAAAAAAAGAGGTTTTATATGTCAAATTTAGCGTATGTCGAGTTATACGATAAAAACGATTATTATCAGTGGGAAGGGGATTGGGAACTTATTCATGGATCTGCTTACGCAATGTCCCCATCGCCGATGTTTAATCATCAGTTTATTAATGGGAAGATCTATAGACAATTAGATGAAAAGTTCGATAATTGCCCTGAGTGTTATGCAATCTTTGAGACCGATTTGGAACTTAGTGATGATACGGTTTTACGACCTGACTGTATGGTTATTTGCTACGAGCCCCAAGAGCGACTCAATAAAGCCCCTGAGATTGTTTTTGAAGTGATTTCAAAAGGGACAGCAAAGCGAGATGAGCATCTGAAGTTTGAACTCTATCAAAGTGAGGGGATTAAATATTATATTCTCGTCTATCCCATGGGAAATAAAGCCAAAGTGTACAAACTCAAAGAGGACAAATACGTCAAAGTAGGCGATTTTACCGATGAACACTATACGTTCGAGCTTGAAAAATGCAGTATTGATTTTGATTTTAGTTTTATTTGGCGCAAGGGTGTTACCCATCAAGGTTAGTAACCTCTTAGGGACAGTTTAATCCCTCTTCGTACGTCTTTTTAAACTTGCGCATGAGGGTGATAATGTGTTCTACCATCGGTTTTGGGGTATATTGGAGAAGGTCTAAAATTTCTCGTGCCTCTTTGGAATAGCGCAGATTGTATTCGGTCGCATACTCGATGTCAAAACGAAAAAGCTCTTGTTCATCCACCCCCAACACTTCTGCAATATAGGGGATAAGTTCTACTTTTAACTCTCGCTTGCCATTTAGATAACCATAAATCGTTTGCTCGCTTGGTATTTCTCCTGTCGATTTCAATTTTGGTTCAATGGCTTGAAGCATCTTAACAAAATCTTTTTTCTGCAAGTTTTTTTCTTTTATAAGATAGTTGATTTTATCAATAATTTCCACTACAAGCCTTATCCGTTTTGAATAATATTGTCCATATATTAAGGTTAATGTAAATTATTAGCGGATACTATTATCCGTATAGGAAAATTAAAAAATGGTACTAAGTGGATTTAAACGTCATTTTTAAAGATACCTAATATTTTGATAAGAGAGGTTTTTAATGATGAAACAATCACAGAACTATTGGGTTGCTTGTTTTTTAGCAGGTATACTCAGTGTAACATTAGCAGCGGCGGATAGCGAATCCGATGCACAAAATGCACTCTTGCAGGGCAATCCACAACACGCGTATGAACTTTTGGTTCAAAATTATCATAAGGGTCATATCAGTAATCAGGGGTTATTTTTATTGGCGATGGCATCCAAAGAAGCGGGAAAACTCGATGAGAGTGAAAAATATCTCACCGAATTACTCCAAAAAGAGCCAAATGCACCCCGCATTAAACTCGAATTAGCCGAAGTTACCTACCGTAAAGGGAATGTAGAAAAAACAAAAGTGTTGTTATTAGAGGTTAAATCCTCCAATCCTCCCCCCAAAGTGGGCGAAAATATTGACAAATTTTTAGCCTCGCTTGAGGGTGGTACACCCCAAAAATGGAGTGCCTCCGCAGCTATAGGGATGATGTATGACACCAATGTGAATATGGGTCCTAATCGTGATACGATCCTGATGTACAACCTCCCCCTTCACCCTCGATACCAAAGCCAAAAACAACGCAGATTGGGCAACAACGCTCAAAGCAGGGGTCGATTATACCCATCCTCTCTCGGACAAATGGGCGATTCAAGCAGAAGGTGGCATCAGTAATACCAACTATAAAACCATTAGCAATTACGATTCGACCAATCTCTCCTTCTCCGCAGGCCCAAGTTATCATCATCAACAGTGGTCTTTGTCCCTCCCATATATCCTCAACCGTATGACCATCGGACATGAACAAAGCTATTATTCGGTGAGTCAGGGTATCGCACCCCAAATCGCGTATCAAGTATCTCCCCAAATCATGGTGCAATCCAGTTTAGCCTATCAGCGAAAACATTATCTTAGTAGTAGTGACCGTGATGGTCACTCGCTTACGTTTAGCCCCTCTGTTCGGTATTTTCTGAATGATCATTCGTATACGAGTCTTGGGGGATATGTTGGGCGTGATGCCTCAGGCGTGGATATATGGTCAAACCATTCCCGTGGCATCAATGTAGGGTATTTTAATGCGTTTGCTCCCAACTGGAATCTCTATTGCTCCCCTTCTTACAGCAAAACCGATTATGAGGGGATTGAAACTGCGTATGGGGTGCGCAGAAGTGATAACCATTTTGAGATGACGACCAATCTCAATTATCGCATCGACGCATGGAAAACCAATGTAGCGTTATCCTTTACCCATATCAATAACGCATCCAGTATCGATATGTACCATTATCAACGTCAACAAACCATGCTGACATTAACCAAAAATTTCTAAGTTCAAAGGGAAAAAGATGAAAACGACAATGCAAAAAATAGCGATTTCGGTGGTGGCGTGTATGGTGTTGGGGGGGAATGGACTATTCGCTCAAAATATCAATTTGCCTTACGATACCCAAATTAATCTACTGACCCAAGAAATTTCAAAGGGCAATCAAATAGACCATAAAAACATTGACACGTCAAAATATGGTAATTTATCGGATTATAAAATCGGTGATATTTCATTAGAAGCGTTGGTGCAAGCTAAGTACGATGCGAAGTTATTGAGTGATTTTATCAACAATAAAAAGAACATTGAAGGGCAATTAACCCTCACCAAAGAAGACGAAAAAGAAGCTTCTAACTTGACCGCCAAAAATACCAAAGAGATTGAAAAATTAATTGTTCATGCCAATGAAATAAAACCCGAAAATTCATTGACATTAAAGCAAAGTTTTAAAGACGAAGTCAATGCACTCGTCGATGTGGCAAAAGCTACCCCAACCCTTGTAAAATATGAAGGCAAGCTACTGGTTAAAACGGATAAGCTTTTTGATGCATACTATAAATTACCGATAGGTAAAGTTACGTCATCTGCTGAAACAATGGAGCAAGTAGGAACATTTAGTGTTGGAATGTTAAAAATAACGCAAGCATTAAATGCTTTTGCCCATGGAGAAAATCAACCTAAAACGATGTCTGATATGCTTGATGGTTTGGCTAATTTAGAAAAAAGTTTAAATAATACTGCATTTCTCAAAGATTCTAAATCTGCTGGATCAGCCAGCAGTGCGAGTACATTGCTTATCGCTATTGCTAACATTCGCAATGAGTATAAAATTTACAGTAATGTTGATACCATGCAAAAAGATGGTTTACTTGATCCTCGGGTAGCTTCACTCATTGCTGCTAAAATTGATAATGATTTATTTGGCGATATTTATGATATTCTGATTAAATCAACAGAGCTAGCACAAAAATTACCCGCAAAAACCCCTTTTTTAGAGGAATTAGGTGGGAAAATAGACGACTTTAAAACAATACGGGATGTCTTTACCAATGGTCAAAATCGCACACTAGAACGACTTTTTAAAGAAGATTATGAAGCAGAGCTTAAACATGGAAATGTTTTGTGGAATATCAAAAATAAGTTGATAGACAGTTATACCATTGTTAAAGACTTTGAAACATCTAAGGTATCTTCCTACGACCTCCATACGGTTTTCATCCCTAAAGAATTAAAGAAAAGAACCATCGGTATACCTGAAAAAAATCCATGGATGAGGGAGAATGAACGCAAAAATTTTGACAATTATTCACAGCAAGATAAAGCACGATTGAATCAGCAAGATAAAGCAGGGTTGATTCACACCCGTGGAGGTCATGATGTCGGCAGCAGTCCTCAGGCAGGCGATCAAATGATTAATGTGCCTTATATACCCCCTTCTAGTCAGTTTATACAGCGATGATTAAAATGTGCTAAACGTTACAGGATAATCAGGAGGAGTGGCGTGACAAAACCCGTCATTACGGACTCGATCCACAATCTTAGACCCTGAATCGAGTTCAGGGTGACAAGCCTCGTCATTCCCGCGAAGGCGGGAATCCAGCTCTTTTAAGCCTGAGTCACGCTCTCCCCTTACCAAGCACCCCGAGGGTAAGGGTTCGTTTCGGGGTAAAAATATTTTTTTAAGAGGCGTGTTATGAAAAAAGTGGTTTTAGGATTAGCGGTTGTTGGTGCAGTGGCGTTTGCAGGGTTTATCGGTAGTGGTGGTGTTTCCAATGTCCAAAGTGCAGGCTACAGTGATTCAACGCAATGGTACGTGGTCAGTTGTAAAGATGGTAGCAGTTATAAAATAGGTAAAATGAGTAGCGGAAGCGCATGGTGGGGACAATCAGGTGGACAACTGCCCGGTGATTATACCGGTCTCTCCATTACTGCAGCAGCGGAAAAAGCGTGCCGATAAGGAGGTGATCTCGTCATCGGGAATACCTCTTGTCATTGCGGACTCTATAATGACCCCCTAAAATCAGACCAGTAAAATTTATGTTTTAATTCCAAAAC
>JAVHOQ010000096.1:0-9858 GCA_036170115.1 Sulfuricurvum sp. | reverse complement strand
ATTTATACCACGCTTATCCCGAAAAAATTATTTACTGCGTAAGGTCAGTTATTAATTGATGAAGTCAATGCTATGCTGCGTTATTTGGTCTCTTCGGGGAAAATTTTGCCCAATCATATCTACACTACCGCCGAAGCGTTTACCATTGAGCGTCAAGATCGTGATAAAGTCAAAGAAGCTGAGGGATCAGCGTATGTTTTTAAAACCGAAGGGTTATTGGATATTGAGGAATTAACCAATATCCATGGGATGTTGAGTGAGATGGTAGCGCCCGCTTTGCCTCGCTCGATTGTGTTATTGGATACCTCTACGAGTGTTCCCAGCCCTTTTAATTGGATCAGTACTGTTCCTCTTTTACGTCGTTTGATGTTTGTGGCGGTTGTCTCTCTTATTGGATTTGTACTATTAGCGTTATCTCCCGATGTTAATCCTAATGGAGGCAATTTATTTACCTCTGATGGGAGTGCTTTGTTGATAAATCTCCTCTTTTTTATCGCTTCTGCAGGATTGGGAGCCTCTTTTTCGACCCTTTTCCAAGCCAATGAGTATATTATTCAAGGGACGTTTGATACCAAATACGAAACATCGTATTGGATTCGCTTGTTGGTAGGAATTATGGCAGGGTTGATTTTGGCGTGTTTGATCCCTATGGATCCTGCTACCATTCAAGAGCTTAATGGTTTGGGACGGCCAATGTTGGCACTGTTGGGTGGTTTTTCGGCATCATTGGTTCACCGTATTTTGAACCTTTTGGTGGGTGCGTTAGAGGGATCGGTCAAAAAAATGACCGGTGCATTTATCGATAATCCTGCGAAAAAATAACTAAATTGAGGGATCAAAAATCCTTAATCTCTTTTGTCACCAAAGTGTAATCCTTTGGGATTACACTTTCACTTATGAATCAATCCTTATCCTTTCGCAGTGTTTTTATCTCTGATCTCCATCTTGGGACACGGGATGCGCAATCGGATCGTCTTTTGGAGTTTATCCGAAACGTTGAGTGCGAAAACCTTTACCTCGTCGGCGACATTATTGACGGGTGGGAGCTTCGACGCAATTGGCGGTGGAGTCAAGCCCAATCCGATGTCCTCCAAAAAATCCTCCGAAAAGCCCGTAAAGGGACAAACGTCTATTATATCCTCGGTAATCATGACGAATTTTTACGCCCTTTTTTACCCATGATGATGGGAAATACCCTTACCATTACCCATGAAAAAGTCCATTATGGGGTTAATGGCAAGCGGTATCTTGTGGTGCATGGCGATATGTTTGATGCGGTGACCATGACCAAAAAATGGGTTGCCCATTTAGGAGATCGATGCTATTTGTTGATGCTACGGCTCAATCGCCCCATCAATAGGATACGACGATGGTTGGGTATTTATCACTATTGGTCGCTCTCCAAAATGGTTAAGCAAAGCGTGAAACAAGCGGTCAGTTTTATCACCGATTACGAAGAGGTTCTCTCTTCTCACGCCGATGAAAAAGGGTTTGATGGGGTGATTTGCGGTCATATTCACCATGCTGAAATACGGGTGATTAATGACATTGAGTACCTCAATTGTGGTGATTGGGTCGAATCGTGTACCGCCATCGTCGAACATTATGATGGAAAATTTGAGATTTATGAACATGACCAAAACCATTAGTATCATTTTTTATAAAGGGTCAGGCACCCTAGCCGAACGGCTCATACGGGTGTGGACATCCAGCCCGTATGCCCATTGTGAATTTGGACGCAGTGATGGGTTGTACCACTCTAATGACCGATTCAAATTTATTTCACGAACCCATACATTGGAGATTGATCCGGATGAGTGGGATGTGTGTACACTGATATTACCCGTTGAAATTGTTGATCGGGTAGAACGACGACAAATACGCAAAAATGGAACCCACTACGATTGGATGGGGATTGTTTTTTCCCAAATTTTTCGACTGGGATGGCACAGCAAAAAGCGATGGTTCTGTTCCAAAAGCAACGCGGATGATCTACTTTACGCCTACCGCTTGATGCAACGAAGTGGTCATGACCGTTACCAACCTTATAGAGAGAGTTTTAAACCCATTAGTCAGCATAAACCAAACTGTATTTCGCCTCAGGATTTGTTTGAAATCACACACAAAATTGCCGTAAAAAGGGACTTCTCCCTTTAAACCTTCCTTAAAGTAAGCTGTTTTTAATCAATAATCAAGTATTATTTCGCGTTTATTAGTCCCCTACGGGTGGATCTAAAATTCTACTGGAACATTTCAAAACAAGGAGATTGTGTGCCAACAATCAACCAACTTATTCGTAAAGAGCGACAAGCGGTAGTGAAAAAATCAAAATCACCCGCTTTGGTGTCATGCCCACAACGTCGTGGTGTGTGTACTCGTGTATATACTACAACCCCTAAAAAACCTAACTCCGCGCTTCGTAAAGTTGCTAAAGTACGTTTGACTTCTGGGTTTGAAGTTATTAGTTATATCGGTGGTGAGGGTCACAACTTGCAAGAACACTCAATCGTATTGGTTCGTGGTGGTCGTGTAAAAGATTTACCAGGGGTTAAATACCATATCGTACGTGGTGCTCTTGATACTGCGGGTGTTAAAGACCGTAAAGTATCTCGTTCTAAATACGGAACGAAAAAAGCTAAGGCTAAAAAATAGTCAACTAGTCTGACAAGAATCGGTTTTTGATGACCGTTTTTTGAGTAAATGAAAAAAACATTGAAGGAAACATTATGAGAAGAAGAAAAGCGCCCGTTCGCGAAATTATGCCTGACCCCGTTCATGGTTCAAAAATCTTAACAAAGTTTATCAACAAACTTATGTGGGATGGTAAAAAAAGTACTGCTGAAAAAATCATGTACAGTGCCTTAGACCTTATCGCATCACGTGGCGAAAAAACGGGTATCGAAGTGTTTAACGCTGCGATCGAAAACATTAAACCCGTTATCGAAGTAAAAAGCCGCCGTGTGGGTGGAGCGACCTACCAAGTTCCAGTAGAAGTACGCCCTGTTCGACAGCTCTCATTGGCGATTCGTTGGTTGACCGATGCATCACGTAAACGTAACGAGCGTACCATGGCTGAGCGTTTAGCCAATGAATTGATGGATGCTGCCAATGATAAAGGTTCATCATTCAAACGTAAAGAAGATACCTACCGTATGGCTGAAGCGAATAAAGCATTTGCTCACTATCGCTGGTAATCGTTACTCGTAACCTTTTGATAACCCATCACGGGTTATCATTTCTCCCAAATAAAACTACTCTTTAAGGCTATTATCATGGCAAGATCCCATAAACTAGAAGACGTTAGAAATATCGGTATCGCGGCACACATTGACGCGGGTAAAACAACCACAACAGAACGTATTTTGTTCTACACGGGTGTTTCACACAAAATCGGTGAGGTTCACGAAGGTGCAGCAACGATGGACTGGATGGAGCAAGAGCAAGAGCGTGGTATCACGATCACTTCAGCTGCAACTACCTGTGAATGGCGTAAAACACAAATCAATATCATCGATACTCCAGGCCACGTTGACTTCACCATCGAAGTTGAGCGTTCTATGCGGTTACTTGATGGTGCAGTAGCGGTATTTTGTGCCGTAGGTGGGGTTCAACCACAATCCGAAACCGTATGGCGACAAGCAAACCGTTACGGGGTTCCTCGTATGGTTTTTGTTAACAAAATGGACCGTACTGGGGCAGATTTTTACAACGTGGAAGATCAAATTCGTACCCGTCTTAAAGCCAATCCTATCCCCATCCAATTGCCTATTGGTGCTGAAGATCAATTCAAAGGGATCATCGATTTGGTCAAAATGAAAGCGATTCTTTGGGATGAAGACGCTGCAATGGGTTCAAACTACCGTGAAGAAGAGATTCCTGCGGATTTGATGGAAAAAGCAGAAGAGTATCGCGCCAAAATGATGGAAGCGGCTGCTGAGGGCGATGATTCGTTGATGGAAAAATTCTTTGAAGAGGGTGAACTCAACAACGAAGAAATTATGCGCGGAATTAAAGCGGGTTGTCTCAAAATGGAGATCATCCCTATGACGTGTGGAACTGCGTTTAAAAACAAAGGGGTTCAAACCCTTTTGGATGCGGTTATCGATTATCTCCCATCCCCATTGGAAGTTGCCGCAATCAAAGGGACAATGGAAGACGATGAAGAAGTTGAAGTTGAAGTTCCTTCAACAGACGATGCACCTTTTGCCGGTCTTGCGTTCAAAATCATGACCGATCCTTTCGTAGGACAATTGACTTTCGTTCGTGTGTACCGTGGTGTTCTTGAATCAGGTACCTACGCTTACAATACCATCAAAGGTAAAAAAGAGCGTATCGGACGTATCGTAAAAATGCACGCAAACAAACGTGAAGAGATTAAATCGCTTTATGCGGGGGAAATCGGAGCGGTTGTTGGTCTTAAAGATACCACAACAGGAGATACCCTTTGTGATGAAAAAGAACGTTTGGTACTAGAGCGTATGCACTTCCCTGAGCCCGTTATCTCGGTTGCCGTTGAGCCAAAAACCAAACCTGACCAAGAAAAAATGGGGATTGCTCTTGCGAAATTAGCAGCAGAAGATCCCTCTTTCCGTGTTCATACGGACGAAGAGACAGGACAAACCATCATCAGCGGTATGGGTGAGCTTCACCTTGAGATCCTTGTTGACCGTATGTTTCGTGAATTCAAAGTGGAAGCAGAAGTAGGCGCGCCTCAAGTTGCTTACCGTGAGTCTATCCGTGCGGAAGTGAAACAAGAGTACAAATACGCCAAACAATCGGGTGGACGTGGACAATTTGGTCACGTGTATTTGATCGTTAAGCCAGGTGTTGCAGGAACAGGTTACACCTTTAACAATGAGATCAAAGGGGGAGTTATCCCTAAAGAGTACATCCCTGCGGTTGAAAAAGGGTGTAAAGAAGCGATGCAAAAAGGGGTTCTTGCAGGTTACCCTATCGAAGACATCGAAGTTACCTTGTATGATGGTTCATACCACGAAGTTGACTCCTCTGAGATGGCGTTTAAACTTGCTGCATCCATGGGATTCAAAGAGGCGTGCCGTAAAGCAAACCCAGCAATCTTAGAGCCTATGATGAAAGTGGAAGTTGAAGTTCCTGAAAACTTCATGGGGGATGTTATCGGTGACCTTAACCGTCGTCGTGGACAAGTGAACAACATGGGTGACCGTTCTGGTAACAAAATTGTTGACGCGTTCGTTCCTCTTTCTGAAATGTTCGGTTACTCAACTGACCTTCGTTCAGCGACTCAAGGACGTGCAAGTTACTCTATGGAATTCGATCACTACGAAGAAGTTCCACGTAACGTTGCCGAAGAGATTATCAAAAAGCGTAACAGCTAAGCGATTCTCTCTCTTCTCTTGCCCCGTTTGGGGCAATTTCTCTCTTCTGAATTTTCTAAAACTTATATCATTATTGTAATGACAAAAAGTTAGAACGTATACGCTAACCCTGCAAACGGTCCTTGAATTTTGACATCGGAAGTGACCCCAAAATGGTTATTGAGTTGCAATGACTCTTGGCGATACCCCACTTCCGCTTGGAACCCTTTGGCAATATCCAAGACTGCTTTAACCCGACCATCCATAAAATAATCGCTGTTGTGACCCAAGTATTTTACATTTCCCATCAAATGAAGCCCTGTTCCCACCAGATTAACCGCTCCAGCGACATACCCCATGGGGATCGCTTGAGTTAAGGTTTGGTTGGCAGTTCCCCCTACGGTGACATCCAACACTTTGAGCGTTACCCCAATGTCCAATTCAACGACATTGTCCAAAATTTCGTAATACGGGGTAATGTCCGTTTGGTTAATGGAGACCGTATTGGTTCCCAACGCGCCATTAGACCCTGTAAACGACGTGTGCGGTGTGGCATCAATACGGATATTGGGGATCAAAGGAACCGGATGTTCAAAAAACGCCCCCACTTGATATGTCCCTTGACTCGTACTGTCAAAATGGGTCGCACTGGTTGTTCCATTACTGGTGTACCCAAACGTACCGCTAGCGACAGGAGCATAATAATCTGCCTCTGCACCAAATCCTAATAGCATAGCAGCCGATGCCATAGAGGCACTCAATGAGAGGGCTAATAAACTTTTTTTAAACATCATCTATCCTTTTTTAATGCACGTTTTGGGCTGTACCCAACGTGTGTATTACATCTCCATTTTTTTTGGAAATGACAGTGTGTATCATACCGAATTTTTTCTCAAGCTGGATTCCCGTTTTCATGGGAATGACAGGGTTTGTCACCCTGAACTTGATTCAGGGTCTAAAAATTGTGGATCGAGTCCGCAATGATAGGGTAGAACTTAAAAACTGTATCCAAAATTAAGCTGTACCCCTTTGGTTTTGCTTCCTCCATCGAGATAGGTCAATCCTACGCGTAGTTTACTCACGGTTTGTCGAATCACTTTTTGGGCTAAATCAGCATCGCCTAGACTCTCTTCATGAATTTTAGTCAAACCATACGAGAATCCATACTCATTGTAGGTTTTAAGATAGAGTTCTGTTCCAGTAAAGAGAGTATTGGTCGCAAACACTTCCAAAGAGGAATGGGGCATAAAGGAGTCGGTATTAAATCCATAAATCAACCCATTTTTATAGACCGTATTTTTAATCCCTGGATCAAAAGCGTACGCTCCTGAATACAATCGCGTCGTTGTTTGGGTGTATCCCACCATATTGCCCATAATGGCATATCCATTAGCAGTATCAAGTTTAAAGGCACTGGTCACACTTCCTGTTTCGACTTGTCCCACCGATCCCATATCCACTGACGCTGAAACACCATAAACGTATGCAGGGGTGATAATCCAATTTTTTTGGATAGGGATGTTCATGCTTATGCCCAATCCTACATCAACGGCTTTTGCCCCTTGGGTATCCGAAAGACCAATGGGGAGCATAATATTGATTTTTTTAGCAGAGTTGTCGCTAAAGATAAAAGAGTATCCAATCGGTAAAGAATACCGTTGCGTATCCAAACCCGCTTGACTGGTTGAGAGGTAGGATGCACCCAATGAAATGGCATTTGAGCGTACCGTAGAGACATTGGAAAGAGGACTTGAGGGTGTTTCAAATACGGCACTAACACCATTGGTAAAACTATTAGCAACACTTTGAGACATGGCTGAGTTAGGATTCCCCGCAATCGGATCGACAGGGGAGACAGCGGCTAATTTTTTCATAAATTGCTCTATGGCACCTTGACCTGATGATTTAAACCAATCGGTTAAGAGACTTTGGCTATCAGCACGGGTAGCACCGGTAAAAGATTGGTTTAAGCCAATGGCAGGGACAGACATAATAAGGGTGGTACTGTTAGCCGCATAGCTAAACGAAACGGGTAAACCACGGAAATTAGCATTCAAATTCGCAGCAGACGTATCGGTGTAGGTGGGCAAATACGATTGTATTCCACTGGTTTGGGTGACCAAATTGATCAATTGCGTTAGGTTGTTGGCTCCGACATACGCACTGGTTCCATTGACCGAACCATCGATACTAAATAAATCAGCAGCCGATACTTGGGTGGTGGTTAGTGCTAGAAGAGAGAGAGAGAGAGACGGGCGACGTGTTTTTTCATGGGCAGCTCCTTGCGTGTTATATGAGGCAGTTTCAATTCTAGTCTTCCTTATCTAAATTATAAATAAAACGTTATAAAACTTTTTGTTTACCTATCAGGATTGGTATTTGAGTGTTACCGAGAAGGATTTTTTAACTGGATTGTGTCATACTAAACGTGACTCAGGGTCTAAAAGAGATGCTGAATCAAGTTCAGCATGACGGAGAAAGTCACGTCCGCAATAACCCATTTTTGGTTATTATATCCCCTCCATTTCAAACGAAAATCGCACACGGAGGGAACGATGCACTTATGTGGTATTGATGAAGCAGGACGGGGACCATTGGCAGGATCACTGACGCTGGCGGGGGTTATTTTGCACCAAAATATTCAAGGACTCAATGACTCGAAAAAATTGACCGAAAAAAAACGGGAACAGCTCTTTGATCGTATTTGTCACCATTCTACCTATCACATTGTCTCGTTTGATGCGAAAACTTTGGATGAAAAAGGGCTTTCATGGTGTTTGGCTACGGGATTACGAGAGATTATGGCGGTGATTGGGGAGGCTGAGTATCTCTATGATGGGAACCAAACCTTTGGGGTCAAAAATTTACGCACTTTGGTCAAAGCCGATGCGACTATCCCTGAGGTGAGTGCAGCTTCGATACTTGCCAAAGTAACACGCGATAGAGAGATGCGACAATACGCCCTGATCTATCCTCAATACGGATTTCAAAATCATAAAGGATACGGAACCGCAGCGCACGTAAACGCCATTGCTACGTATGGCTATTGCCCTATCCATCGACAAAGTTTCAAAATTAAGTCGCTACAACCCCTTTTATTTTAGAACCGCATCGTTATAATCCCCAAAAAAACAGGAGTCACACCCATGGTATCTCTCGTCCATATCGAATCTGCCCTAGCCGCCGTCGATCATGAAGTCAAAACGGTATTGCAAGATATGTCCCTTTCATTAACCGAAAAAGATCAAAAAATGTTGCCACTCTTACGCGAAAGTAAAGTGCTTAAACAAGCGTATGAAGATTTACAGTATTTGCAAGCCAATCCGCCCAGTCCATCAGCAGGGTGTAAAGTGGGTACGTATCGACAAGAATAAAAAAAGTAAGGGAAATTATACAAGGAGACTCTCCACCAGATACCTGCGGCACAAAATATGATTAAGTGTGCTGCTACATTCCTGTCCTGACACGGTGCTTAACACACACCCTTGCACAGGTCTGATGAAGAGAACCGAAATTATGCCGATAACTACCTTATAAGAGGATTATAAACAAAGAAAAAATAATTTTAATCACTTCGCCTTTTTTTTTGTTACACTTCCACCAAAATATAACTTAGGATCTTTTACTTTGAAACTTATTATCGTTGAATCACCCGCAAAAGCAAAGACTATTAAAAATTTTCTTTCCAGTGACTATGAAGTGATTGCCTCCAAAGGGCATATTCGTGACCTCCCCAAAGCCCGTTTTGGGATTAAAATTGATGCGACAAGCTTGGTTCCTGATTACAAGATCAGTGAAGACAGCACCGCCATTGTAAAACAAATTCAAGCCTTGGCAAAAAAATCGGACACCATCTACCTCGCGACCGATGAGGACCGTGAGGGGGAAGCCATTGGGTGGCATATTGCCCATGCTATTGGGAAAGACCCTGAGTCGCTTCCTCGTATCGTGTTTCATGAAATCACTAAAAATGCGATTATTCACGCCCTCGAAAATCCTCGTGCGTTGGATATGGATCGGGTCAATGCCCAACAAGCGCGCCGATTACTTGATCGTATTGTGGGGTATAAACTCTCACCACTGCTTGCCTCTAAAATTCAAAAAGGGCTTTCCGCAGGACGGGTGCAATCCTCAACCTTGAAAATCGTTATTGATCGGGAGCGTGAGATTCGGGCGTTTGTCCCTCAAGAGTATTGGAGCATCGACACCCTCTTTAAAACCGATATTGATGCTACCTTAGTCGAATTTGAGACCCAAAAAATCGATAAACTCACCATTGGTACCGAAGATGAGGCGCAACGTATCGTCGCAGTCTTAGCGCATGAAGTGTTTGTCGTGGGAGAGATCGAGACCAAAGAGCGTAAATCCTCTACGCCCCCTCCGTTTATGACCTCAACGCTGCAACAAACCGCCTCATCGCAACTGGGATTTTCCCCCAAAAAGACGATGATGGTCGCCCAAGCATTATACGAAGGGGTCAAGACCCCCGAAGGCACCTCTGTGGTCATCACTTATATGCGTA
>JAVHOQ010000095.1:1328-79248 GCA_036170115.1 Sulfuricurvum sp. | reverse complement strand
CAGGAAGTGCGCGTCCGATAATAACGCTCATAGAATAATCAAGATAACTGCTTTTCAGCGTGTCTTCTATATTAATGTTGTGAATTTCACTGTTGTCTAGCAAATGGTTCATGTACGCCCCGAAAAAGTGAAGATTAAAGCCTTTATTATATCTTAATGTCTCTTAATCTCTGTTCTTCCTCGAGCATCTCCTAATTTGTAACAAAAACGTGTTAACGGTTTAGAAAGTTAGTATGAATTAAGATTGCTAAGATTATAATGACAATCAAATTTTTATACGGAGAAACAAATGAAAAAAATTGCTCTTGCAATCCTATTCGCGGGTGTATCATTGATGGCTGCTGATGGCAAAGCCCTAACAACTAAGTGTGTTGCATGTCACGGTGCAAGCTTTGAAAAAGCGGCTCTTGGCAAATCAGGTATCGTAAAAGGTCAAAAAGCAGCTGCTATTGAAGCGTCATTGAAAGCATACAAAGCAGGTACTCAAAATAAAGCTGGTATGGGTAACTTGATGAAAGGTCAAGTAGCTACTATGTCAGATGCTGACATGAAAACTATCGCTACTTACGTTGCGGGATTGAAATAATTCACCTACTCACCGCTTTAAGCGGTGAGTCTCTCTTTTATTCGGGTTTATAGACCTTTTTTCGCAACTCTTCTTTTTTTCGCTCTTGATTTACGGCATCGTTGAGTTCAGATTCATCGTCATAATGGACTTGATTCATCATTTTGGTCTCATCATCAAACTGACCGTTTTTAATCCCCCATAAAAAAGCAATCAATGCTATTCCTCCCAAAAAAATCGAAGCCCCTAACATCATTGCAATAACCCAACTGTCCATGATTTCCCCTTTATTTGTACATCCAACGACTGCGCATGGAGTTACCCACGACCAACAACGAGCTTAACGACATCGACACTGCGGCAATGAGCGGGATAATATACCCCATCATTGCCAAAGGGATCGTAATGGAATTATAGATCAACGAGATCCCCAAATTTTGTCGAATCAATCCATACGTCCGTTTCCCTATGGTAAAGGCTTCAACCAGGGAGGAAAGGGAATCATTGAGCAAAACCACATCACTCACTTCAATGGCAATATCGCTTCCATTCCCCATAGCAATCCCAATGTCAGCACGCGCAAGAGCCAAAAGATCATTCACCCCATCCCCTGCCATCACCACAATCTCCCCTTGGTCGTGGAGTTTTTGAATAAAGAGTGCTTTTTCTTCAGGATTGAGATGGGGATGCACCTCTCCTATCCCTACTTCTTGTGCCACGCGGTGTGCTGCAGATGCGTGATCTCCTGTGAGCATAATGAGACGTAATCCCCCATTTTTGAGAGACTTCATGGCTTGGGATGCCCCCTCTTTGGGCAAATCACGCAGATGATAGGTTGCGCATAATTGACCCTCTATGGCGTAATAAAAAAGGCTCGCATCACTGTTAGAATCGACAACAATCCCCATCTCGTGCATTAAAAGGGCATTCCCCCCCGCAATCATCACCCCATCTATGCGCGCCACAATCCCACGGGCAGGAATCTCACGGCTCTCTTGAAGGGGATACTCACGTACCTCATAGTGTTTTTGCACATACTCTTTGATCCCGCGACTAATGGGATGATTGGACAACGACACAAGGGAATAGAGATAGTTTATCTCTCTTGAGGGGGCAATTTCCTCTTTGATCACTTCAGGACGACCAAGGGTTAGGGTTCCGGTTTTGTCCACTACCAACACCGTTGCTTTGGCAATGGTCTCAATTTGGGCAGCGGATTTAAACAAAATCCCCCGCTTCGCCCCCAAAGCCAACCCAATCAACGTTGCCACAGGGGTAGCAAGGGCAAGGGCGCAGGGACAGGCAATGATAATGACCGAAATAGCGACCATCAAGGAGCGATCAAAACTGTGGGGATAGAGATACCACCCCCCAAAAGTGATGAGGGCTAACACCAAAATAACCGAAGAAAAATATTGGGAGAGACGATTTGCTAATTGTTCAATGGCAGGTTTATGGGTCAATGCGTTTTCCAATAAATTGACCAATGCCGAAAGGGTCGAATGGGCAAAATCCTTAGTTGCTTGATACTGCAACAGGGCATCGATACTGGTGGTGCCGCTAATAATTGCGTCCCCTTGCCGTTTAAAGATCGGTTCGGATTCTCCCGTCAAATTGGATTCATCAAAATTTCCCTCACCGCTGATGACCACACCATCAATCGCGCATCGTTCACCACTGCGCACTTGAAGTATTTCACCTACTTTAATATCATTGACCGAGACACTTTTAATCCCCTCTTCCTCGACGCGGTTCACCTCTTGGGGGATATGTTTTGCCATAATGTCCAACGTATCGGCGGCATTTTTGCGACTGAGTACCTCCAAAAATTTTCCAAAAAGGACAAACGCAATAATCATCGCCACGGAATCAAAATAGGCTTCCCCTTTTTCTAAAAGGGTGATGTAAATGGAATAGACATAGGCTAAACTTGCCCCCGTTGCCACGAGTAAATCCATCGTGACTGTTTTGTTTTTGAGACCGTAATAGGCACCCCGATAAAAAACCCATCCACTGTAAAACAGCACAGGAGTAGCCAATGCCCACTCAGCAATGTTTAAAATGGTCTTGATCTCTTGGGTAATACCGGTAAAATACCCCGCGTATTGCGCCACCGCCACCCACATAATGTTCATCACCGCAAAGGTCGCCACCGCCATACGAAGATAATACTCTTTGCGCTCTTTATTGACACGTGATTCTTGCAAGGAGATATCGTAGGGAAAAGCGTTGTACCCAATGGCACGGATCATATCAATAATCGCCGAGAGCGCGACCGTATCGTTATCCCACGTAATGCGGGCTTTGTTATTGGTATAGTTAATATGGGCTTCAATCACCCCCGCCATCTTATGCAACGCTTTTTCATTGAGCCATACACACGCCGCACAGTGGATCCCCTCAATCACCAAGGAGACTTGGGAAAATCCTTCCTGATCGTGGGTCACAAACCGTTCGTGAAAAGCAAGACTATCAAAATTACTGCTGGCTTCAAACTGTTCTAGGGGCGGTGCTAGGGTAGTCTCCCCCATTTTGGTATAAAAACTCTCTAGCCCTTCGTCTTTGAGGAGATGAAAAATCCCTTGACACCCTTTGCAACAAAACCGATACGCCCCATCGTGAATCATCACTTCATCGGTAAATTCCAGATGACAATGGTCACATTTGATGTTAGACATAGTCAAATCTTCCTACGGTTTTATTTTTTGTCACACGCTCATACGACCCCATCACCCCTTGCATCACGATATGGACACCCTTGAGGGCGTGTTGGGCATACCCCACTGCCATGGAAAGATTGGCGGTTGCTTCAATGGAATCAACGCTAAAGGGAACCATTGCCCCTGTGAAAACGACACATTTATCCAACCCCATTTGTGCAACCGCTGCTGCACTACGATCCATTGTATCGGTACCATGCACCACTATTATACGCTCATGAGGGGTTTTTTGGATCGTCTCGCACAACCTTAAGCGATCAAGATCATCCATCTCCAACGAATCTTTAAACAAAATCCCTTGGAGATCAATGGAGATCACCCAACGTTGGACAATGGTCTCAATGGCACGATTGTCACACGGGACAAACAGTTCTCCCGTGAGGGGATTGTACCGCTTGTTAAAGGTTCCGCCCGTATTAAGGATCAGCATCATAGAAGTTCTTCCAAATCAGATGAGAACCAAACCGTATCGATAGAGAGAGAATCTTCAGTTCTTTGGGTTGAAGTTTTTTCTAGTAAACTATACAATTCATTAAGCTTTTGTCTCAATAGCTCTTTGGGAATAAGCTTCGTCTCATACTGCGATATGACCGTTGGGCTTAGACTTCTATTGAGTGCGTATCGGACGACTTCATCATCTTTTTGTCTGCACAGTAGCACTCCGATACTTGGATTTTCATCCTCTCTTTTTACATCTTGGTCAAGTGCTTCAAGATAAAATTCGAGTTGTCCCAAATCGCTTGGTTTAAATTTTCCTATTTTTAATTCAAATGCGACAAGACACTTTAAATCTCTGTGATAAAAAAGCAAATCGATATAAAAATCACTATTCCCGACTTGCAAACGGTACTCTTGCCCCATAAATGCAAAACCAATTCCTAGCTCTAAAATAAAATCTTTGAGCGAAGAGACCAGTGCTTTTTGTAAATCTTTCTCATTATGATTTTGAGGTAAATTCAAAAAATCCAAAGCATAACTATCTCTAAATACATTTTTGGTTTCTTGTGGCAACCCAGTCATCACTGCGGAGAGTTTTTCATTCGCCAACATTGTTCGCTCAAATATTCCACTTTTGATTTGTCTCTCAAGCTCTCTTGATGAATAGTTGGTTTTTCGTGTCAATAAAATATAAAATTCCCTCTCTTCATCACTTTTGGATGAGGATAAAATCAATAGATGATTCGTCCATGTCAATTGTGTCAGCAGTGCTGACACTTTTTCATTTTCACAATATGTTTCATAAAATTGCTTCATCCGCCAAAGATTTCGAGCAGTAAATCCAGTTAAAGTTGAATCTTGCACTTTGATATAATCAGCCAACTCTTTGACTACACCCTTACCCCAATTTTCTTTTGTCGTTTTGGTGCTGATATACTCCCCGATATTCCAATAGAGCTCTATAAGCGTGCTATTAACGTGTGCATAAGCTTTTTGCTTTGCACTGCTAATGAGGGTTAGAATTTCGTTAAATGTAGCGTATTGTAACGATTGTTTCATTTTAGATTAGCTCTCCTAAAGAGTGGATAATGGCAGTAGCTCTTGAATCAACAACGGATGAAGACAATAGATAATTCGTTTGCACTCCCGCTTTGAGGGCAGCTTCAATGTCCCGCTCATTATCCCCAATCATCACCGATGCTGCCATGTTCAGATCATACGCTTGTTGCGCTGCTATAAACATCCCTGCATTGGGCTTACGGCATTCACATTCCCCATCAATGCTCTCATGATGAGGACAGTGATAAATATGGGTTAATGTCACCCCAAGGGTGTTAAAATATTCTACCATCCATTCACTCAATCGGGCAAAATCGGCTTCGGTGTACAATCCGCGCGCAATCCCCGATTGGTTGGTCACGATAATAATCACATACCCTTGGGCTTGATAGTGGCGACATACCTCGATAATCCCCTCCATCAGCTCAAAATCTTCAATCGTGTGGAGATAGTTTTTCTCGACGTTGACCACCCCATCACGATCCAGAAAGAGGGCTTTACGCAACACCGCCCCCAAAAAGTTCTTTTTCGATAATGTCACAGAGGATATGCCCAATCAAAATATGGGATTCTTGGATACGGGGAGTTGCATTGGAGGGGATAATAATTGCATAGTCTGCGATGCTGGCCATTTTCCCCCCATCACGCCCCACCAACGCTACGGTGGTGATCCCTTTATGGTGTGCTGATTCAAACGCATTAATAATATTTTGCGAATTACCCGAAGTGGAAATTCCAATAAAGAGATCCCCCTCTTGCCCCATCCCCTCAAGCTGACGGGAAAAAACTTTGTCATACCCATAATCGTTCCCAATCGCGGTGAGATTGGACGTATCGGTCGTCAATGCCAACGAGGGGATCGAGGGACGATCAAATCCATAACGCCCCACCAACTCCGCAGCGATATGTTGCGCATCGGCAGCCGAACCACCATTACCCGCTAAAAGGGTTTTTTTTTCCTGTCGATAGACCTCTACGCACGCTTGGGCAACGGTGACAATGGTCTCCAAAAGGGGTTCATTCTCCAAAATAGCCTGTTTGGTCGCCGCAGATTCGGCGATTTGTTTGATGATGTAGTTTTTCATAAATTCTCCTGTTTGTATCTTATCCTGAAGGGGATTCAGGATCGTTAGAATGACGATTAATAGCGAATCCCACTCACTGAGCGCACTTTTTCCATGATCGGTTGCGCAACGGCACGGGCTTTGGTGGCTCCCAATGCCAAAATATCACGTACCTCGTCTTGATGCGCTTCGTAATACGCCCGCTTTTCACGGTACACAGCGAAGTAGTCCCACATCACTTCAGCGAGATAGAGCTTAAAGTGACCATGCCCCTCACCACCGCGCGTGTAGCGATTTTGCAACGCTTGGCGCGCGTTCTCATCCAAAAAGAGTTTTACGATGTTATAAACATTACACGTCTCAAATGCTTTGGGTTCTTCTACCCCGATCACTTCGGTCACAATTTTTTTGATGGTTTTGAGTTGCGCCTTCTCTTCCCCGAAAATGGTGATGGTATTGCCATAACTTTTGGACATCTTTTGCCCATCGGTTCCGGGGACGGTAGCGACATTCTCATCGACACGAAATTGGGGCATGGTAAAAATATCGCCGTATTGATTATTAAATTTCATCGCAATGTCCCGCGCCATTTCGACGTGCTGGATTTGATCTTTCCCCACAGGCACCACATTCGTACCAAAGAGCAAAATATCGGCTGCCATCAAGACCGGATAGGAAAAAAGGTTATGATTGCTGGCGATTCCACGAGCTGTTTTGTCTTTGTAACTGTGCGCCCGTTCTAGCAATCCCATGGGGGTAAACGCAGAGAGTACCCAATACAGTTCCAACACCTCTTTGACATCCGATTGCACCCAAAAGGTGCTTTTGTGCGGATCCATCCCCAGTGCCAAAAAATCGATCGCGGCTTGCATCGTCAATCCTGCCAAGCGCGTACCATCGCTGCTTAAGGAGGTCATCGCGTGATAATTGGCGATAAAAGCAAAGACCTCATGTTCCCCTTGGGATTGAATCATGGGTAAGATTGACCCAAAATAATTCCCAATATGCAAATCACCTGATGGCTGAATACCTGTTAAAACGCGCACGGTTACTCCTTGAATAAGGATAATTTTACCAAATAGTGACTTAAGCTTCCTCTTAAGAAAAAATGTGCTACATTATCACCATATCAACAAAAAAGGATCCAATATGAACGTTCAAATTCGCGCCAAAGAAATTACTCTCACTTCCCATTTAAACGATCACATTGCTGCGGCGATTGACAATTTCAAACGATACCACCTTGATATTACGACGGTTAACGTCATGATCCAAAAAGAGAAACAAGCCATTCAAGTAGAGTTTGATATTCGTATCGCCCATGCACAGCCGGTAGTCATTACTGATAGCGATGCCAATATTGATGCTGCCATCGATTTGGCCATTGAACGTGCTAACAAAGCCCTTCGTCGATTGCACGACAAAATGAAAGACCATCAAGCCACCTCATTACACGATATGGAAGTCGCCCAAGAACCTGAGGCGGAAGCGGAGTAACCAACGATGGATAAGATCAACGTCGTTTGCCCCCATTGCGGGGGCGTTAATGCTATCCCTCTCAAAACAACCTACACAAAAGCCGCCTGTGGTCATTGTAAAAACTCTCTTTTAGAAACCAAACCAATCTCCGTAAATGTGGCTTCATTTGATCGACTGATGGTCAATGATGATCGGGTCATTATCGCCGATTTTTGGGCTCCGTGGTGTGGTCCATGCCGTAGTATGGCACCTTCGTTTGAAGAAGCTGCACGCCATTTCCCCCTCAAAGCACACTTTATCAAAATCAATACCGAAGAGGTGCAAGAACTGGGGTCACGTTTTGGTATCCGCTCAATCCCCACTGTCATTGCCTTTAAAAATAACCGCATCCTCGATCAGTTCAGCGGTGCTTTACCCGCCCCTCAAATTATTGCTTTTGTCCAAAAATATCTGTAGCGATTAATCTCTTTTCGCTACACTTCCCCCACTTTATTACGAGGAAAAAAAATGTACAATTGGATCATTTGGTTCCATATTATCTCTATGGTGTCGTGGTTTGCGGTTTTGTTTTATCTCCCGCGATTGTTTGTGTATCATGCGGAAAACAGTACCAATCAAGGCTTTATCGACGTGGTCGAAGTGATGGAGATGAAGATTTACACCTACATCGGTGTCCCCGCTTTTTGGGCGACGGTACTCTCCGGTAGCGCATTGATCGTCCTATCCACCCAACACTATGGTGGTATTAATGTCTTTGCCATGGGGGGATGGATGCACGCCAAACTCACCCTTGTTGCCCTTTTGACCGTTTATTTTTTCTCTTTGGGACGCTTTCGCTTGAAACTCAAAGCTAATCCTACCTATAAAAATGGGAAATTTTTTCGCTTTTACAACGAAATTCCTACTTTGTTATTGATGGGGATTGTCGCTTTGGTCGTGATTAAGCCGTTTTAAATGTACCCACATAAAACCGTACAATAATGGCAACCACCCTCATCGGTCAAATCGATAAAATCATCTACGAACGGGATGAATTTTTCGTCGCCGCCCTTAAAAGCGGTGAGCGGTTTACCGCCCATTATCTCCAAAGTGAGGTGAGTCATCTTCTAGGAACCGCCATCACCCTCACCGGTGAATGGGAAAATCACCCCAACTACGGCAAAACGTTTAACGCCCAATCCCTTGTGGTCAATCAAAACGAACTCTTCTTTTTTCTCAATAGGGTGGTCAAAGGGTTTACCAAAAAACTCACCGCCGACCTCATCGAAAAATATTCGCAAGAGGGATTCATTGCGATATTGGAAAACGATCCCAATCAACTTTTACAGCTCAAAGGGATGAGTGCTACTCGCGTGGAACGGCTCACTCAGAGCTGGAAACAATTTCGTTCCTTACGGCTATTGGGGGAATTTTTAGCCCCTTTTGGGGTCACCCCTACGTTGCTTCGTCTCATCGCTACGGGACTCAAAGAGGTCAAAAATCCCATCGAGACCATCAAAAACAATCCGTATGGTCTCATGCGATTACGGGGGATTGGGTTTAAAAAAGCCGATGAGATTGCCCTTGCTATGAACCTCTCTCCCCACGACCCGCGCCGTATTCAAGCGGCAATGGAATATACCATTAGTGAGTATTGTGATAAAGAGGGGAACAGTTGCATTGATAAAGCGACCCTTTTTGCCAAACTTTCCACCCTTATTCCCCTATCCGAATCAACATGGTATGAGATGGCATTGCTCGATCGTCTCCATGAGGGGAGCATTGTCACTTTACCCAGTGGGAAATTGGCACTGGATCGGATCTATGAAGCGGAACTTTTTTTGCGTGATACCCTCAAACACTGGGCGACCAAAAAAGATAAACCCCTTACCGAGGATTTGGAGGGGTTTTTAACGAAGCATATTTTGACGTTGGGAGAGCAACAACGCCACGCACTGCAACGGATCAATCAAGGGCATAAACTCTTACTCCTTGTGGGGTATGCAGGGACGGGGAAAAGTACCACTGCCAAAGCCTTGCTAGACCTACTGCACACCCATCACCCCAAAGAGACCATTATGACCTGTGCGTTAAGTGGTATTGCCGCCCAACGGATCAAAGAGCGCAGTGGGTATGACAGCAGCACCGTTCAAAGTTTATTGGTACGCTTTGAAGCCTCCGATACCCTCCCCTATAGCGTATTGCTCATCGATGAAGCCTCCATGATTAATTCCGCCCTTTTTGCCCGTCTTTTAGCCAAAATGGATCATGAGACGACCCTTATCATCGTCGGAGATGATGCCCAACTTCCCCCCATTGGGGCAGGGGATCCCTTAAGCGATTTTATCACCCTCCAAAAAGATTCAACCATCACCCTCACCCATATCTACCGCCAACGCAGTGATCAAGCCATCAGTCTCATTGCCAATGAGATACGGCAGGGAATACTCCCTGAGTATGACCATATTTATGATGATTTTACCTTTACTGCCATTGATCTGCCCAACCGTTATCACCTCAAACAAACCCTTAGCAGCAGTGAGTTTGACGAAGCAATCCGTTCCCACACCGACCAACTTTTAGCCTCCATCGCCCAAACAACCCTCCACTATCTCCCCGTTTCCCGTGACCATCTCCAACACAAACGGATCAAAGAATATCTCAACCATTTTCAAGTGATCTCTCCTATGCGTGGCAATGCACTGGGGGTCGATAATCTCAACAAGGTCTTACAACACTATTTCAATCCCAACCCCAAAAAACGATTCCACAGTCACAAAGGGGAGTTTCGCTTGTTGGATAAAGTTGTCCATATCCGTAACGAAAATATGCTCACCCTCACGCCCCAAGGGTTCAAAGACAACGATGAACCCACCCAACGTCGCATTGTCAATGGGATGTGTGGATTGCTGTTTCAACTCGATGAAGACGAAGAGGTCGCCAGTGTCTATTTTCCCAACGAAGAACTCATCGTCTTGTACCCTTACGATACGGTATTTGACTTTCTCCAACTCTCGTATGCACTCAGTGTCCACAAAGTCCAAGGGATGGAGTACGAAAATGTCCTACTGATCATGAGTTTTTCCCACCTCATTATGCTCAATACCAAACTCCTCTATACCGCCATCACCCGTGCCAAAAAACAGTGCATTATCATCGGGGAATCGGGGGCATTTGAGAGGGGATGTCGCCGATTAGAGACCACCAAACGCCATACCGTGATGCAGGAATTGGGGTAAACTCTGTGGTATACTTGTACCCTCTATCCCCTATTTTTTTTAAAGGAATACCCCATGAAAACCTTATTTCTCTCTGCTATCGTTGCCACGTCGGTTATGGGTGCAACGCTTGCCAATGAAGCCCAAAAAGCGGGATTAAAACCAATCCCCTCAAACGCCAAAGCCCTCGAAAAGCTCACCTCTAACCCCAAAAATCCCACCACGTCGGCCAAAGTAGCATTGGGGAAAATGCTCTATTTTGATCCCCGTCTCTCGAAAAGTGGATTGATTAGTTGTAACACCTGTCATAATCTTGCCATTGGAGGGGTGGATGGAATGTCCGCTGCCATCGGGCATAAATGGACGGCCAATCCCCATGGTCTAAGCTCCCCGACGGTTTACAATGCCGTCTTTTACAGCCAACAATTTTGGGATGGACGCTCTCCCCACCTCGAAGATCAAGCCCAAGGACCCATCCAAGCAGCCCCAGAGATGGCAGCGTCCAAAGAATACGTGACCGGAGTCGTCACCTCAATCCCTCAGTACGTCACCGCATTCCAAAAAGCGTACGGCAAAAACACCCCTATCACGTTTGAAAAAGTGGCTGATACCATTGCCGTCTTCGAGCGTACCTTGGTTACCCCCTCACGCTACGATGCGTTTTTACAAGGCAACCCAAAAGCCCTCACCCCTGCGGAACAAAAAGGGCTTAAAACCTTTATCGACAAAGGGTGTGTCAGCTGTCATAACGGTATTGCCTTGGGAGGAACCATGCAGCCATTTGGGGTTGTAGCACCCTACAAACACGCCAATGTAGGCGATTTCAAAGGGGATAAAAACGGCATGGTGCGCGTACCCACGTTGCGTAACATCACCCAAACGGCACCCTATTTCCATAATGGACAAATTGCTACGCTAAGCGAAGCGATCAAAGAGATGGGACGTATCCAATTAGGTGTTGATCTCACCGACCAAGAGACCACCGAGATTGAAACGTTCCTCAAATCTTTAGAAGGTAAAAAACCCACCGTGACCTACCCTATGCTCCCCGCTTCTACAGCTAAAACGCCCAAAGTGGATGTGGTGAATTAATCTTCTCCAAAATCCTCTCGTCACCCTGAGCGTGACTCAGGGTCTAAGACCATTGCCCATCCTATTTATCATCACTTATCACACGCAATCCCCTCAAACACTTTTTGATACGCCAGACATTCGCTTTTTGGTATTTGTAATAATTGCGGTTTTTGAAAAGGATCAAGCCATCGCAAGAGTTCGATGAGCGGTTTTTCCTCCATCGCGGTACACCCTGCAGTGGGGCGATGGTTGGGATGATTGAGATGGAAAAAGAGGCACGACCCCCTCCCCTTCTCCCCTGTGGGATTGTACCCAATGACCGCACCGTAGCGATAGACCCCATCTAAGCGGTGCATTTGCTCATAGCTTTTGGGCAATGTTTCACCCTCTTTGAGGATCACCATGGTGTTATAGCGCGGATCATTGACTTCATCGACACAGATCAATTGATCATTGGCGTACCAATAGGGCATGGAAGAGAGTCCCGTAGTCGCATACCCAAAAGTGCTGCCAATCGGAAAGACTCCAGCGGGAGAACGACCATCCCCCTCTTGCTTTTGGGGGAACCGATTATCCTCCCATCCCAGTCCCTTTCGCCCAAGGGTAACCGCAATGGCTTCCCCCCGTTTTTCCCACATTCTCCCTTTTTCGTACCGTTGCAACCATCCCATTGTCGCATTCATCTCAGGGGAAATCACCACCACCAATTGCTGAGTTCCCCACAAGGAGGAGATAAGAAGAAAAGCACCCATAAAGATTCTCCATTTCACCCTATTTTCCCCCTAACTTAGTTTGTTTTAAAGTGAGGTAGTATAGCATAATGAAAATCATGAGGGGGTAGGGAGTTATGAGTATCACTATTCGGAAAGCTTTGGAAAGTGACGCGTTATTTATTGCGCAGTCACTGCTAAAGAACTCTCGTGCGGATAAAAAAGTGGGGGTTTTTGATTATATTTTTAATACCTCCGATGAGACGGCATTGGTGGAATCGCTTCGCAAACTCACCCTCACGGCGACCAAAAGTTATTGTCACTTTTCCAATTTTCTTATTGCTCAGTCAGAGGAAAATCTCGTCGGTACCATTTGTGGCTATGAACCCCGTATCGCCACCCATGATATTTTTGCTGCTGCCTTAGAAGAGGTGGGGATTGATGAGAGCTATCATGAACGTATCGCGGGCTATTTGCTGTGTGAACCGGAAATTGATAATAAAACTTGGGTCTGTGATGTGATGGTCGCAGAACCTGAACACAAGAGTTTTGAACTTTTTAAAGAACTCATTGCCAAAAGCCTCCTCACCGCCCGTCTCAAAGGGTATCGAAAAGTGCAAACCATGCTGGAAATCGGCTCAACAGAGAGTGAGCTTCTCTACAAAAAATTGGGTTTTTCGTTCATCGATGAAAAACGCAGTGACTATTATGAAGAACAGTTTGGACGCTCAGGATTGATGCGATTGCAAATTATCCTTTAACATTATTTACACCCTACCCCATCTATCCACTAGGAAACCCTACGTTTATGAGCAAAAACACCCCCTCCCTCCGCCAAGTCCTCGGACTGGGTACCGCCATTTTATTGGTCGCTGGAAACATGATCGGATCAGGGGTCTTCAAAAAAATCACCCCCATGTCCTCGGAACTTCACAATGGTTCCCTCATCCTCTGGGCGTGGGCGGTAGCGGGTCTCATTACAATGCTAGGAGCGTTTAGTTTTGCCTCACTGGCAAGCACTACTAAAGAAGCAGGGGGACAATTTCAATACTTCAAAAATGTTTTTGGGGGCTTTTTTGGATTTATGTATGGATGGAGTTTTTTTACGGTCATCAGTACCGCTTCGATTGCTTCCATCGCGTACGTTTTTGCCGAATCGCTCAATGCGCTGATCCCCATCCCCCCGATTTTAGAAGGGTACCGTCACTATGCCCTTTTTGGGGTGATTTTTCCGTTTCAAAACGCGTCCATTAAACTCATTGCCTTAACTACTTTGATCTTTTTGACCCTCTTTAATATTCGGGGAGTCGAGGGGGGAGGATGGCTAAGTAATCTGGTCACCAGTGCCAAAATTTTGGGGATCATACTGCTCGTCGTCGTGGGATTAAGCTACAGTGGTGACACCCAAAGCCCAACGGTTACCTCAGTATCTCCCTCGGATATGGGAGATATGCTCCGCATCAGTGCCTTTTTTACCGCTATGCTGGGGGCATTTTGGGCGTACGATGGGTGGGTAAATATCACCAATATGGCCAGTGAATTTAAAAATCCCACCCAAAATGTCCCCCGTGCCATCATCATCGGAACCGCCTTAACCATGACGCTCTATTTATTGGTCAATAATGCCTATCTCCATGTCTTAAGCCCCAACGATTTTGCCCAACTTAGTACCCAAGAAGGAAAAATTGCTGCTGTAGAAGTGGCAAAAGTCGCTATGGGTTCTTTGGGGGTGACCATCATCTCGTTGTTAATCATGATTTCAACCTTTGGAGCGACCCAAGCTAGTACCATGTCTGCAGCACGGGTGTACTACCAAATGTCCAAAGAGGGCTATTTTTTTAAACCCTTTTCCGCTATTCATAGCCGTTTTCGCACCCCTCATATCTCGTTAGTGGGACAAATGATCTGGGCGTGTTTGCTCATTATCAGTGGTACGTTTGATCAACTCACCGATATGCTTATTTTTGCGGCATTTATTTTTTATGGGTTGGGAGCCATCGCGGTGATACGGCTCAAACAAATGGGTAAGATCACCCTCACGTTTGGGTACCCCTTTGTCCCAATTTTGTTTTTACTGAGCTGTACGATTATTGTGGGCAATGCAATCTATACCCGACCCCTTGAATCACTCAGCGGTCTGGGATTGATGCTTATGGGCGTTCCGTTTTATTACTACTTTCGTACCCATCAGGCTAAATGACGGCTAAAAAGATAATATCCGGAAGCCGCCATGGCAACGGTGCCAAAGGTATTAAGTGCCATATTGACCATTGCCATCAAAAGATGCCCTCCACTTAGTAATAAAAAAGTCTCCATCGCAAAGGTGGAATACGTCGTTAATCCCCCCAAAAAACCGGTGGTTAAAAACGATTTCATGGGAACACTAAATAACGTGGTGTGGGTAAAATAGGCTAAAAGCGATCCGATCATAAAACTGCCCAAAAGATTGACCGACAAGGTTCCAAAAGGGAGAGTATGGGGGAGATGATGATTGACAACACCATTGAGATAAGCACGAAAAACTGCCCCTAAAAATGCTCCACTACCGATTGCGAAGATGGTTTGCCCACTCATCATCATAGACCTTTTGCATCTGAATTTGGGTATTTTTAAGCCACTCAGGGTCTTTTTTATCGGCAACAAAAGGATCTAAAAAGATCGCCGTGACGGTTCCAGGGCGAAAATCTTTTTTCTTATTACTAAAATAGGTTGATGTCGCAATCAATACTACGGGTTGTACTTTGAGAGAATATTTGTCCGCAACCATTTTTGCCCCCACTTTAAAGGGCTTCATGATTCCACTTTCACTCCGCGTCCCCTCTGGAAATATAGTGATGGTTCGTCCTTTATCCAACTCTCGCTTGGTATCTTTAAGTAACCCGATAAGGGAAGTTTTACTCTCCCGCTCCAAAGCAATATCGTTGGGAAGACGTAAAACTAATCCAAAAAAGGGGACATCAAAAAGCTCTTTTTTAGCTACCCATGCCAAATCATGCGTCGTGATGGTCTCCATCACCCCAATATCCATATCGCTTTGGTGATTAATCAAAAACATTTGGGTCTCAGGATCACTTTTTCCACGAACACGGACGGGGGAAAAAATAAACAAGCGAATAAACCACGAAGAAAATTTGACTGAATAGGGTTTCGGGAGGAGATAGAACGTGCCAATCATCATCGTCATCCCCAAAAGGATAACAACGATGGCATACAACCATCTAATTCGAGCAACGATCGTGTTCATTCACCCAGCCTACTTTTTCATTCTCAAGACGAACTTTCACAAAGTCCCCTACCGTATTTTCGATTTCAAGTTTTTCCTCTTTTTGCGTCGTTTCAAACACCGTTCCATGCGTAATAGGTAAAAGATACACAGGGACTCCTTTTCTCACACACACCGTAGAATTAGGGAGAAATACCATTACCACATACAAAAGCGGTAAAACGGCAAAATACAAATACCATCGAGATCGTCTCCAAAAATAGATCCCAATGCTTATTGCAGCGAGCAAAAGAGCTGCCCCTACTTTGAGTTCCGTATGACGAAAATCGGTGGGAGAGAGATCACTTTGGGTAGAGACCGCATCATCATCGACGACGATGGGGATACTAATGGCTTCATGCCGATTTTTACTGAGATTAAAGATGGTAAAATCAAGGCTTTTAACATTATTAGGGATAATGGCATAATAGGTCATAACCGATTCATCAACATTGGGAAGCTTGGATTCAAATCCCTGACTAAGGACATTTGCCAATGAAAACGTGGCAATATTACACCGTTTTGCTTTGACCGTAAAGACCACAATGTTACTGGTTTGATTGTATGCGGTTGTTTTATAGTCGATCACCTTAAACGAATCTGCTAACACATTCGCATAGGTAGCAGGGGGACTTAAGGGTGAAGCACTAAGCACCATCCCCTCTAACGTAGGAGAAACTTCCCCCGTAGAGGTGACCATCGCTGCCATATCAGGAATACGTACGGTATCGGATTGAACCAAGAAATAAAACGTATCGTATACCCCATCCTCTCGTACGCTACGCACGGGAGTTTGGCTAAAGATACGAATCCCCTCTTCCCCTTGTAAGGAGTACTCAATGTTTCCCGAAGCGACATCAATGGGGGTCACTTTCAACGTCACCGGAAAAATTTCACCAATATGAAGACGATTGGGGATTGAAGAGAGCTTTAAGGCTATCCCGCCTCTGGCACCTTGAGAGATACTAGGAACACTATCAGATGCTACCGGTAAGACAGGATCAGCAACAGCAGGGGTCGTCTCCTCTTGAGGTGCAGAGAGGGGTGAAGCGGCATCCGTTGTCCCAGAAGGCTCCGCCCAAATGAGCGTACACAGTGATAATAAGATAAAAAGTAATTTTTTCAAGCGGATAAAAAGCCCTCAAGCATTCGACGACCGTCGTTGCTTCCCAATAATGATTCCATCGCCCGTTCAGGGTGAGGCATCAATCCAAAGACGGTTTTACTTTGGTTACAAACCCCAGCAATGCTCTCAATCGATCCATTAGGATTATCTATTGTCCCACTGGCATCGGTATAGCGAAGCAGTATCTGATCGTTCGCACGAAGTGCTTCCAAGCCAGTATCATCAATATAATAATTTCCATCATGGTGCGCGATGGGGATATGAACCACCTCACCCGCTTTGCAATGCTGTAAAAAAACATTGTCATTGGAAACGATGGTAAGATGGTGATGACGAGAGATAAAGTGAAGTCCCTCATTTCGTTTCAACGCCCCTGGAAGGAGTCCAATTTCGGTCAGAACTTGAAATCCGTTACAAATACCCAATACCTTTCCCCCCTCATTTGCATACACTTTGAGGGCTTTCATGATGGGAGACATCTTGGCAATGGCACCGCTACGGAGATAATCCCCATAACTAAATCCCCCAGCGACCACAAGCAAATCAATCCCCGCAGGAATCACCTCTTCTTTGTGCCACAAAATGACCGTTTCACACCCCAAATGCTCAAAAGCGTGTTGGGTATCATATTCACAATTGGTTCCAGGAAATTGGACAATCCCTACTTTTTTGGGTGTATTCATGCCACAATCTCTATTACATACTCTTCAATAACCATATTGGCCAATAACTCTTCGCACATATGCGCCACACTCTCGTGCGCGACAACAGGATCATTACCTGTCATTTCGATAATGATCTGTTTACCCACACGGACATCTCTCACGCTTTCAAACCCATGACTGGAGAGGGCGTGTTGTACTGCTTTTCCCTGAGAGTCAAGGACACCATTTTTTAAAAATATATTGACGATTGCTTTCATGTTCTTCCTTGAAATTAGTTCAAAATTCTTTTCAATACTTCTTCATAGGCGACTTTAAGCCCCCCCATCCCTTGACGAAAACGGTCTTTATCCATCTTTTCACCGGTCTCTAAATCCCAAAAACGACAATTATCAGGGCTAATCTCATCGGCAAGGATAATTTTTCCCTCACTATCGCGTCCAAATTCGAGTTTAAAATCGACCAAATTCAATCCTCGTGCATGGAAATAAGGGCGTAAAATATCATTTACGTGACGTGCCATTGCTCGAAGCTGATCCAATTCGGCTTCATTTTTGACCAATTCTAAAATAAGACAATGTTGATCATTAAGCTTTGGATCTCCAAGAGCATCATTTTTATAATCAAACTCAACCAACGTAAAAGGGAGTACTTTTCCATCAGGGATCCCCAAATTTTTGCTCAAACTTCCTGTGGCAACATTACGAACAATTACTTCGATCATAATAATATCCACTTTTTTGCATAACATATTGGTATCATCCAGCATTGCCACAAAATGGGATTCTACCCCTTCGTTTGCTAACATCTTAAAAAGTTCCGTTGAAATTTTATTATTCAACGCCCCTTTACCCGCTTCAGTGTCTTTTTTGGCACCATTAAACGCTGTCAAATCATCTTTAAACTCAGCAATCACCAAATGAGTATCATCGGTATTAAAAAGGCGTTTAGCCTTCCCCTCATAAATTAATTCCCGTTTTTCCATGACTATTTTCCTTTACCTGTAATAATAAGTGCTTTAAGAATATCCACACCACTTTTGAGTTGACTATCTTTACTAAGTTGTTCTTTGGTGATAATGGTTTTATTTGTAGCATTTACTTCAGTCACATCGACCATTCCACTGGTTTTTTCAAGCTCATTTTCAAGATGTTTCTTTAAATCGGCTTCTTTGATGTTAAATTTATTTTCATGCTTTTTAATTTCTCCCGCATCCACTTCAACATCGGGAATGACCCCTACGGCTTGGATGGTACGACCACTGGGGAGATAATAGCGGGCAATGGTAAGCTTAATCCCCTCAGTATCGCTAATGGGCATCACGACTTGAACCGATCCTTTACCAAACGTTTTCGTCCCCACAATCACGCCACGCTTAAGATCTTGCATCGCACCACTGACAATTTCAGAGGCACTGGCAGATCCTTCGTTTACTAAAACAACCAATGGTAAATTGGTCATCGTTGCGGCTTTAGTAGCACGGTATACCGTATCATCACTTTTATTGCGCCCTTTTTGAGAGACAATAATCCCCTCATCCACAAACAAATCGGTTAACTCAACCGCTTGTTCGAGTAATCCACCAGGATTATTACGAAGATCAAGGATGATCCCTTTTCTTTTAGAAGCATATTTTTTTAACGCTGCTTTCACATCACTGGCTACTTTTTTATCAAAACTGGTTACACGGATATAAAGAATAGTGTCATCAATCGTACGAGCATAGACCGATTCAACGGTAATGATCTCACGAATAATATGAAATTTTAGGGGTTCAGCCTCCCCTTTTCGGACGATGGTGACATCAATGGGGGTTTTAGGGGCACCACGCATAAGACCAACAGCATCGTCAATGCTCATGTTCAACGTTGATTTATCATTCACTTTAAGAATAATATCTCCCGCTTTTATCCCCGCTTTATCCGCAGGGGTCCCCTCAATGGGGGAAATAACGGTTAACGCATTGTCTCGCATCCCTACAGTAATGCCTAATCCCCCAAACTCCCCATCGGTTTGACTTTTAAGGGAATCAAAACTTTTTTTATCCAAAAAATTGGAGTGGGCATCCAAATTAGACAAAAGCCCTTGTAATGATTTATCGATTAGTTTATCTACACCTAAACCATCAACATTATATTCTTCCACAATACCAAGTACTTTGGTAAATTTAGCCAGCGATTGTAAGCGAGAAGATTCTTCTTCAGGCGGAGTATCACTTTTAGCAACAAGAGAGGGAGAGAGGAAAACGCTGAGCATGAGTGCGCTTACAAAGCCCATTACCATCATTTTTTTATTTTTCATACGTTATTAAACCTTTTTTACCTCTATCTATATTTTAAGAATTATAGTTAAAACTCTATTAATAATCAATTCAACCCCTGTCTAATCTTTTCCGTAGATCAATGTTTTTCCATACCGTCCACCCCATACGACAAACAACACAATCCATCCCAAAGCTGCTACTTTAAAGAGCCATTCATGCGTAGATCCCAATGCCACATCTACTGAGAGGGCAAAACGGACAAGAATCAGAATCTGTGTCCACCAAAAAAGGGTTACCGCTACCTTGTCCGCATGCGGTGGTTGTCCAGAGTGTCCCAGTGTTACACGTGTTCCAAATCCAATCAATACCGTGGTCAAAAAACCCAATACCAACAGATGAATTTCAGCCAATAACACATTGACACCATAAAGTATTTCGATCATTTGTACAAGTGCGCCTACAAACAATCCTATCGGAAGCCAAAACAGTGCCAAATGGAGGATCCAAACGATGGCAGGTGAACCAAAAGGATGCAGTTTCCACCGTAAAAATTCGCGGGTTAGATAAAGGGCAAGAAGGGTACTAATCACCGCTTCAGCAACCGTAAATGCCAACATGGCTAATACGGTTTTAACGATCAATGCACCCAATACCAAAGGAACCAAGTGGCTACTTTTAGGTTCTTGCGAATGGCTAAAAAAGGGGATCATCCGTTGTGCCACAACAAACGTAAGAAACACGAGAAAGAAATTGACCACGACGGGTATGAGCAGGGAAAACCACCCTTGAAAATCCCAAATCACACTTATGCCATACGCAATAATCCACAAAAGATGGGTTACAAGGGCAATACCATGGGCGATGAGTATCCAATAAGGATCTTGTTTTAAGGGGGATTGACCAAGGGTATACACCCAATGGAGGGTAAAAATTGCCATAGCATGCGCAAACAACACAATGAACATCGCCCATAACACCATCCATTGGCTCACAAATAAACCGATAAAAAACAGCGAAGATCCTATTTGATAGAGCCAAACGATCCGAACATACACCGCTTTGGGGATTACCATAGCACTGCAAAAACGGGGAAAAGTAGTAAACAAAAAACCGTGGAAAAATTGGGCAAAAACGATAAATGCCAACGAATAAAGATGAAACTCATTTTCAGCAAGCGTCAGTGTCATAACCCCTTTATGCGAGAGGGTAAAAATGATCATGGAGACAATTGCCCACAAAAGTCCGAAAAGAAAAAATGGCTGATGGGGTTGAGAGAGAAAATAGTTTTGCTTTGGGGGAGAAGCGGTAAATGTGTTCATGAACAATCCTGTAACAAGATTCAGGAGTATAGCCAGAGGAGGGAAACACCCCCTTGATTAAAATCAATCTACATCCTCAGGATACCCCTGAGGATAAGAGAACCGTGCTCAGAGAAAAAGCCTATTTTTGTAACTTCTTTTTCTCTTGAGCATAAATCCAAAACATCGGTAAAATAATAACCGTATGCAAAAAAATGGTCAATGTCAAAGGACCTTGATTCAACCAACCGAAAAAACTCGGTACCACATCGGTAAATGTTTCAAATAACATACTACTCTCCTTTTATGCTTCAAGTTGTTTGGCACGCTTACCAATCGTAAGCAAATCCCAAACCAAGAAAATAAATCCGACAAAAGTGACACCACCCATGATGCCTCTCCACATTTGTGCTTGTACATACCATGGAAGTTCTTGTGCGGTAAAAAATGCACTCCATCCCGCACCCAGTTCTGCGCGTTCAACCAATACTTGCTCATAGCCTGCGATGGTCAACGCAACCGTCATCCCCAAAACGCCAAAGACAATCAAAAAGATCCCCATTTTGGAGCTAAAGGTCGCTTTGAGGGTTTTTACCCCATTCGCCCCTTGGATTCCAAGATACATCATCCCAATCAAAATAGTAGCGTATGCCCCAAAAAATGCCAAGTGACCGTGTGCTGCGGTAAACTGAGTTCCATGCGTATAAATATTTACTTGTGGCAACGTATGAAAGAATCCCCATACCCCTGCTCCCAAGAAATTTCCAAACGCATTGGCAGCGATCCATGCCATAGCCGGACCATTATTAATCGCATGCGCAACACCCGTATGTTCAGCATGACCTTGTTCTCTGCCCCAGTCATACAAGACGTGGACAAACATCGCCACCAACGGTACGGGTTCAAGTGCTGAGAACAGCGCCCCAATCTCCCACCAATATTCAGGGGTCCCAATCCAAAAATAGTGGTGACCCATACCTAAAATTCCTGAACCAAAGAGCATCAATACTTCGATCCATAACCACATTTCAACGATTTCACGTTTGGCACCAATGATTTTGATCAATGCGTACGCTGCAAGCGTCCCGACAAAGACTTCCCATGTCGCTTCTACCCAAAGGTGAATAACCCACCACCACCAGTATTGATCCATAGAGATATTATCCGTAAAGAACATCCCAGCAAGATACAACCCTGCCAATGCCATGAGATTAGCGGTCATAACGGTCATAACACCTGTTTTTGCCCCTTTAAGAAAGGTAGCAAAAACGTTCCAGTAAAACGTCAAAACCACGACCACAATACCAATATCAGCCCATCGTGGTGCTTCAATATATTCGCGCCCTTCATTGATAAACCAAATGGTAGCTTCCGTACCCGGTCCAATTTGGACAAGGATATAGACCCCCACTACAATGGTAACCGCAAGGGTAAGTACCCAAAAAGCAAGCTTACCTAACCCAATATTGACCGTCTCAATCCCCGCTTCATCGGGCAACATATAATACACTGAACCAATCATGGCATACAGCATCCAGACAACCAGCGCATTGATATGCACCATACGAGCTACTGAGAAATCAAAAATTTCAAATAAAAAGCTAGGAACCAAAAATTGTATCGCCGCAATCATCCCCATGAGCAGTTGCGCCCCAAAAAGGATAATCGCTACGCGAAAATACATCATCCCTAATCGCTTAGAGTCATCCTGTAAAGCATTGGTTTGGATATTAGTGAGCATTGCTTCCTCCTGTTTCAAACTGTTGCGTTGTTTTAGAGAAATTTCGAGGGAAACCATTGGTATCAATACTGCTCATGTGTTTCAAAAACGCTACCAATCCTTGTGCTTCATTGGCGGTAATTTTTAAATTAGGCATCATACGAGAATGGGTAGGATACTGTGATGGGTGCATCAAAAATTCTGCCATCGCCTCTTCTTTCGTCGTTTTTCCGGTCATACTTTGCATTGCTCCCCCCTCTTTCCATGCAGGATCTAACCACGCTTTTGTAAGATCAGGGGCATAATAAGCACCATTTCCCAAAAGGGTGTGACAGTTCATACAATTTTTTGCTTGAGAGGTTAATTTCCCAAGATGCAACAAAGCCGCCGCATCTTTTTCACTCCACTCTTTGCCAAAAAAGAGTTCTTTTGAACCGATAACAGGTACTTCATGCCCCCTTTTTTCCGACATTTGGTAATCAATATGGTAATTGATAACCGTAGGACCCGGTACCCGCTTGGTGATACCCTTTTTGAGATCATTGTCATTTCCCATGCTAATTTGTTTCATGGAATCAAACGTAAGCCATATTAACAGTACCGCAGCAAACCCTGTGACCCACGCCGCTGAACGCCGCCAAAATGGGATGCTTGTCCATACGGAATGATTTTCTTGTGCCATGTGTTCTCCTTTTTTGATATTTGTGTATTGGTCTATTGTTCATACCGTTTATCGGATTCACGAATAAGGTGAAAATACAAGTGAGGGATAAACAAATACGCCACCATCGTCACCATAAGTACTTTGGTCGTAAAATGGTTGCTCTGGATTAAACAAGAAAGATCGTACAAACAATAAACCTGTAACGCCCAAAATAGATACCCAAGATTCATCCATGCTTTGGAAAAAAAACCCATTTTGGCCAACGTAATGAGGGCTGCATACCCAACACCAAATATCAATACCAAAGTAGACTCCACAAAAATAGGCAAAAATTGATCGATCGCTATCTCTGGTCGTAGAATTAAGGGTTCCATACCATTGCTCCTTTTGGATACCTATTTACCGACTCAAGCCCCATACGGACATCGAGTGTGAGAGATTATGACAGTTTTAGAAAATAAAACTATTGATATGGGTCAAAAAAAGGGAGAAAAAAAAGGATTTTTTCTCGTTGAGCGGTGAAGAAGATTATTGAACAATACACCGTGCGCTGTAAAAAGCGCGTTCATAATGGGGAGAAGAAAAAAGATCCTCACGAAGCGACCATTCATGCGATTTTTGTATGGTCACAAACTGTGCTACTTTGGTTTGCATACGACTTTCACACAAAATGGGATGATTTTTTTCAAATGCATCACTCACCTCTGCCATACGGTTCATCGTGATAGCATAGTGGGTGCTTATGAGCAATGTTACCATCATCCCTACCCCCAAAAGACCTTTTTTAAGGGCGTTTTTACCCATAAAAGGGCGGGTTGTGACAAACACCACAATGAGCATAATAAAACCGGCGAGAATGATATATCCCCCCTCCAAAACAAAAAATTTAGTCATCACGTTCTTCCCTCCTCAATGGGGATTTAAAATCACGTACGATGGTAACACACCCCTGAGGTAATTACCTTGACATTCATCAAGGCGGTGTTGACCAAAAATCTTTATACTGATACGACACCCCAAAAACAAGGATTTTGTATGAAAAATACCCAAAAATATTTGATGGTTGCCCTCATGGGGGTTTCGGTTTTTTTGAGTGTAAGCGCCTATTTTCAAAGTCAACCTGAAGAAAAAAATAACGAAATGTACACAAAACTACACCACTATAGCCCCTATTATCTCGATAAACGGTTTGGCGGTTTGCAGATTATGAGTAAGGTGGATAAAAACTTTAAAGAGCAACCTAATAACGTAGATGTTTTTCACCGTTTTGATGCGCTTGAAAAAAAATGGGGCAAAGAACATCTGAGAATGGATGCTATGCACGTGTATGTTTCCGATGAGACCAATACGACACTAGCGACTGTTTTACTAAAAACACCCCAAGAGCGTCACTTTATCCACCATTTTTATGGTATTTAACGATGATAAATCTTGTTTTAACCTTGGTTTTTAGTGTTGTATTACTGGTTTTTATGATTTTTCCTGCCCTAAAGATCACACAATGGATAGCCAAAAAAGTCACCCTATCCTCCGCAATGGAGAATTTTTTGACCGTTGGATTAACCGTGATATTCTCTTTGGTGATAGGACTTTTTTTACGTTTTGGATAAGTGGTGCCATCCCTCTTTCGATACGAAAAAGGGATGCTTTTACGAAGCATTACGCTCCGGGAAGATCCATTCGATGTTCAATGGAATAGGTAAACGTAGGGGTGGTTAACCCAGTAATTTGGGTGAGGTATTCCCCTGTTTTGGCATTAAAGACCAAAATTCTGCCACACGTCCAATCCGAAACATACATATGTTCCCCGTGCGCAGAGGGTTCTCCATGAAGCAATCGCGGGACGATAAGTTCCCCTTTTCCATCTTTAACCGCACCAATGCTCCACTCTTTAATCACCTTAAGGGTATTAGGATCAATCAGCTGAACCTTACCTTCTTTCGTTGCTTGAATAATACGTCCGATCATCAACGTCTCTTTGTTGACCAAATGAATTTTATTGTAGTTATCTTCACCACCGATAACGTTATCTGCCCACAAAAAGGGGGTATGTTCATTGGTACCGACAAACAGTCCGCCACCTGCGGTTTTGGTGTGTTTCAATACGTGCCATTTATTATCCCAAATGGTGACATCTCCCACATTCATATTGACCGTTGCGTGGAGTTGTTTGCCCAATTTTTCACTGTACCAACTTGAGCCTTGTCCCGGATGGGGCTTACTGCCTGGACCGGTATAAACTTTATCCGCAAGTGTTTTGGTTTTAAAATCAACGATTCCCATCACATCACTCCCTTGCGAAGCAATCATGTAGTAGCGTCCCACCTCTTCCCCTTCGTTCAAAAACGCATCGTGCAAAATTTTACCGATTTTGGGAATATCTCCCACAACAGGGAAATCGGGTTTACTGTAATCGACAATATAGACATGACCTGCATCTTTAAGAGCAAAAGCGATATAAGGACCATACGGAGTATCGGCAATTGATGCAACACGGGAAGAACCCATTTTTCCGTCCATGTCTTCGACTTGATCGGTGGCATACACTTTGAGCGGTTTAAGGGTCATCGCATCCAATAATACCGCACCACCGGGGACATAATTTCCTGCCATAAGATAACGACCATCAGGGGTACACGCAAGACCTCGGCTGTCACTTCCAACCCGAATTTTGGCGATGATGGGTTGCCCAGGGGCATTAAGATCAAACATATTGACCCATCCATCACGACTAATATTGTAGACATAACGGGGGATACGTTTATTGACCACGGTTACGTGCGTTGCAAAGCCAGAACTGTGCTTGGAGAGGACTTTATTCGTAGTACCATCAATGAAGCCCACTTTGGAGGCATCCCGTTCGGTAAAGACCACAATGTCTTGAACCCGTTTAACGTCCATTGGTTTGGGGTATTTTTTATACAATGTTTCACGGTCTTGAAGCACTTGATGGGTAGCAGCGACATCTTCCATTGTCAACTTGGTCAACTGTTTTGCTTCGTATTTTAAGAGATATTGCACCATTTTATCGGCATCATCACTGGTAAATTTACTCTTAAAATCAGGCATCGCCGTACCTGCTCGACCATTAAGAATCGTATCGCGGAGGAAATAATCCCCTTTTTTCCCAATCGCTTTAGAATTCAGTGAACTTCCCACTCCCCCTTCATGATTGGGACCATGACACCCCTGACACTCTTTTTCAAACATTTGAACAACGTCCATTTTTGAATCCCCTGCCATGAGAGGCAGGGTTGCAAAAAGAGCACCAGCAAGGGTTATTCCAAGAACTTTTTTCATTCGTCACTCCTTGTACGTCTAAAATATTGGATAGGGCATACCCCTCGCTTAAGACGAAATAATATGCTACCCATCTATAGTGAGTGTACTCAAAAAAGGGGCGACGCTTCAATGACACAAATCAAATTTTAATACCCTCTTCAGGAAAAAAGTTCTTTAAGCCCTTCTCGATTGAGAATCGTAAAATTTTTCCCCTCATCACTGATGAGTCCCAAAATTTTGATCTTTTTAAAAGAGCGGGAGAGGGTTTCGGGGGTAAGTCCCAAAATCGTTGCAATCGTATGGCGTTTGGTCGAATCAGCAATATCCCCATTTTCGTATAAAAATTTAGCCACACGCGACGTTGCATCCAGCGCAAGACGGGTAGTGATGACCTCTTCGAGGTATTTAAGTTTTTGGGTCAACGATTTGATGAGTTCAAACGATATGGTAGGATTTTTCAAAAAATCGCGTTCAAAAATCGCGTACTCTATTTCCAATACCTTCCCCTCCGTTTGAAACTCCGCCGTTGCGGGAAAGGGGATATGATACAGATTCGCCATCTCCGCGACGAGGGAAACCGGATAAAAATAGTGCAAAACGATCTCGTTCTCTTTCATATCGGTTTTGTACGCTTTAACAACCCCTTTTAGGAGAATGTAGATCTTCGTCGCAGGAGAACCCTCGTAAAAAAGGGTCTCTCCGCTTCCATATTCCCGAAATTTTCCAATCGATGCCAAGTGAAGTAGGTCTTCCTCACTGAGGTGCGAAAAAAGAAAAATACTTTTTAACTGCGCTATCATCTTAACTTTCCTTGCGTGTACGCAAAAAAGCCACCAAACGCTATATTTTTAAATTGATTTGGGTAAACCATGATCGCCCCTCTCCTCGTTCATAACTGTAATAGAGTGTATCGCGTAGATTGTTCACCGTAAACGTGATCTCCATAGTTTTGCTCACATGGTACCCGATTTTCGTATTAAAAATCGCCACCCCATCCATTGAGCCATAGACCTTAGAGACCGTATCGCTGTTATCCGCATTATTATAAATTTTAGATTGATAGGTACCATTAACTACCGCATACCATTGATAGTTATCATAAATCAGTGATCCATTGATCATGGTTTCTGGAATTCCTGCAAAACGTTTTCCAATTACCGTGGGATCGATACGATTCTCTAAAATTTTGGTATAGGTTTTAGTGTAGTTGGCATTGAGGGTAACATCATCGGATAGGGGTTGAATGTACGCTAATTCAACCCCTTGAGAGCGAGCTTTCCCCACATTTACCCGCTCATAGTAACTTTTTCCCCCTATCACAATGGGGCTTCCGGTAGAGATCATATCATTAATAATCGTATGAAACCCATACGCTTTTAACAGTCCCTTATTCAACGTTTTGTGTTCCACCCCAAAATCGTACGATGCACTGCGTTCAGGGGTTAGATTGGGATTGGCGACATACACCCGATTAAGGGCGGCAATTTCATACGTGCGATAGAGATTCACCGGATCAGGCGCACGAAAGGCTTCTCCCCATGAGGTTTTTAGAATCGTAGTGTCACTGAGCCTATAATTAAGCGAGAGCTTGGGGGAAAAATTATTTTTCTGTTGCGCTGCGTAGGTTTTAGTGAGGGTTGGATTGGAGGTATCCACACTGTAGCCATCATACCCTTTCCACGATTCAAATCGTCCACCAACCGTGCTAGAGAGTGCTTCGGTCAGATCGCTTTGAACTTCCACAAACGAGGCAAAAATACGCTCTTTTCCCCCAGAACTAGCAGTAGTAAGGGTTTTGGACGTTTCATCTCTCCAATCCACTAACGTAGTCGTGTCCGAAACCGACGTAGTATGTTTATACTCACCCCCTAATAGAAACAACGAATTTCCCATCACTTTTTGCCACGTCGTATGCAGCATCCCATTATGCGCTTCCCGTGGGGTTAGGGTACCGCTTCCCCCATTTCGCGTTGCGGTTGTACCAGCAGATGTGTACCAATCCTTAAGGGAGAGGAGCGAATAACGCATCGCAAACGTAGAATCGGTAAAATGATGTTGGTACTCAAGGGCATAAAGATTACTCTCCAACGCACTGGCACCTTGAAGGAATTTAGACTCACTGAGTCTATTTCCTCCCACGCTGTAGCTATAAACACTACTCCCCGACGCATTGGTCAAAAAAGATTCCGGATTGGTATAGTGCATATCGTAATGGGATTTCAAAAACGAACCACTAACCGTATCATTGGAGGTGGGCGTGTAGACAAATTTTGTCGAAAGATTGTCCTTAAACGTCCCCCGCATCCCCGCATTTCCTACGATATATTGGGGGAGCGTTGTGGGTGAGAGCTGCGTTTGATACCCATTTATCGAGACAGGAGGCTTGGTTGTCATGGCGACGTAATCGGATCTATACCCCTCACTGCCTAGCGACCCGTAGCTTATTTTAAATTTTAGATGATCACTCATCTTATCCGCAGCGGATACATAGAGTTTGGTTAGATTGGATTGCGCTTCCCCGTGCGTGAACGCAGTGCCATACCCAATACTCCCCTTGTATTGAGGTGTATTGGGCATTTGGGTGATATAGTTGATAACTCCCCCCATCGCACTGCTGCCATACAAGCTGGAAAAGGGTCCTCGAATTACCTCAATGTGTTCCAACTCTTCAGGCAGTATCGTATACGGCGTTGAAGCGGTACTGGTATAACTGGTGTTCATCGGAATACCATCAAGCAATATCATTGTCCGTGATTGATCAGGAATCCCCCGAAGTACCACCGTAGGATTCACATCCGATGCACCTCTATGGGCGATGGACGTGACCCCTTCTAACCCTTTGAGCGCCTCTTTGATATGGGTAATGGGCAATTGCGCAAGGGTTTCTTTGGAGACAACACTTGCACTCGCTGGCGCATCCCACAGGGTAGTTTGGGTTTTGGTTGCACTAATGATAACAGGTTCCAAGGACGTTTCGCCCGCCACAAGAGAGGTGGTCGCAATCAAAGAGAGTACTATCCGTTTTTTCATGGCTAACCCCTGTACGTAGATGTTCGTTGAAGCAGTATAGCGCTTTAGCAGAGCGCACTTTAAGGAAGGGTTTTTACTATACTATACTGCTTAAACCAACCCCTCACGGGGAGGAGAAGAGACTATTTTCCGATGTGGTTTGCCAATACGGTCATTTGTGCCTCAGTGAGTGCAGCAACTTGACCTTTCATCAGCCCTTTCGATGCGCCACCATAGCTGCCGTCTTTGTACCCTTTGAGGGCCGTGGTGATTTCCCCTTTGGTCATCTCTTTGATCACTTTACTTTTACCCAATGCCGCTTTTTCACCGGTTGCGCCGTGGCACACTGAACATTTTTTAAATAAAGTAGCGCCATCATCTGCTGCCAATACTGTCGATCCCAGACCCAGTAACGCGATAAACACCCAAACACTTTTTTTCATGGCACACTCCTACAAAAAGAATACGTCATTGTAAGCGGTTTCAAATCTAAAGTCTTTGATGTAAATCAAGTGCGCAAGGTAACATACTCTTTGAGACATAAATAATCGACACCACGCGCCGAAACGCTCAGATTGGCAAGAGTGGGAACCCCCTCACGAAAAAGCTGTACATAAAAAGGGTGCGTATATCCTTCCGCTTTCAACGCACGTCCCATAGCGATAAGGGTATTTTCATGGAGAAGATCAGGGTGAAACGTTGTCCGTACCTCAAAAGGGATATTGGAATGTTGAAGCAGATGAAAACTTTCCCAAAAACGATCTTCACTTCCCCCTCCACAAATGCGTACCATCTCTGAGGCGGGGGCTTTGTAATCAAGCGCCACATAATCCACCAGCGATTCGGCTAAAAGGGCGTGTATCACATCAGGACGCATGGCATTGGTATCGAGTTTGATTTTATAACCCAACGCTTTTATGGCGTGACACAAAGGGATAAGCTGCGCATAAAGGGTACACTCTCCCCCACTTAATACCACCCCTTCCAAAAGTCCCCGCCGCTTCGTTAAAAAATTAAGCGCCTGCGCGTGGGTAATCTTCGCCTCCCCCAAAACAATATCGGGATTGTAACAATATGCACAACGGAGATTGCACCCCGCAAACCAAAAAATAGCCGCAGGCGTATCCGGAAAATCAAGGAGGGTAAAGGGGGTTATGTCATACAATGCACGCATCGCGATGCGCATCTTCTTTAAAATGGGTACGCTCTTTATGCTCTTGTTTTTTACCAATATTAAAGCTCTCCACAGGGCGATAGTACCCCATTACTCGGGTATAGACCATACAGCGTGTCCGTTTTAACGCAGAATGTGGGGAGGGTATCGATGTTTTCATGCAACTTCCTTAGATAAAATGGTTTCGTCACATTTGGGACAAAACTCGTGTTCGCCGTGCAAATAACCATGAATAGGACACACCGAGAATAACGGTGTGATCGTGATATAAGGGAGTCGATGATGGGTTAATACATTTTTAATCATCCGCCGACACGCCTCAATACTCCCAATACGTTCACTCATATACAGATGCAGTACCGTCCCTCCGGTGTATTTACACTGAAGCTCATCTTGCAGTTCCAGTGCCTCAAACGGATCGTCGGTGTGCATAACGGGAAGTTGCGAACTGTTGGTATAGTAGACATTCTCCCCCTCACCTGCTTGGAGAATAGCGGGATACCGTTTTTTATCCTCTTTGGCAAAACGATACGTCGTCCCCTCCGCAGGCGTTGCTTCAAGATTGTACAAATTACCACTGCGTTCTTGATAACCACGAATCACATTGCGCATTTTTTCTAACATTTTTAGCGAAAACTCCACCCCAAATGGGGTAGCTATAGTTTCCCTATCACCTGTAAAATTACGTACCATCTCATTCATTCCATTGACCCCAATCGTAGAAAAGTGGTTGTTAAAATGTTTCAAATAACGTGCCGTATAGGGATAAAGTCCACGCGCAAACATCTCGTTGACAAAAACCCGTTTTTTCTCTAACGTTGCATACGCAATCTCCATAAGAAGATCCAACGCTTCGTATAACCTCTTCTCATCATGGGGATACAAATAACCCAATCGTGCCATATTGATGGTCACAACCCCAATACTCCCCGTCATCTCTGCACTCCCAAACAATCCATTGCCCCGTTTAAGCAACTCGCGTAAATCCAGCTGCAATCGACAGCACATACTCCGTACGGCACCTGGCTTATACGCATTGGGATTGTCTACTTGGAGACCATCCTCATCCTTAAGGTACTGGCTTCCAATAAAATTTTGAAAATAGCTTGACCCAATTTTGGCCGTATTTTCAAACAAAACATCGGTATTCTCCCCATACCAGTCGAAATCTTCGGTGATATTGACCGTCGGAATGGGAAACGTAAACGGCGATCCATGGGCATCGCCCTCACTCATAACTTCATAAAAAGCACGGTTAATTTGATCCATTTCGTATTGAAAATCGTCATACGTCAAATCGGTTGTGGTGCGTTTGTTTCGCTCAAAAAGCTTACGCTGATGATGGGCGGTAAAAGGAAAATTATGAAACAAATGCAGGTCATTACACGTCGGAAATTGCAATGCCAAATCATCAGGGACACTCCAATCCAACGTAATATTCGTAAAAGGGGATTGCCCCCATCGGGCGGGGACATTGAGGTTATAGACAAACCCTCGAATTGCTTTTTTGATCTCAGAAAAAGAGAGTTCATCGGCAAAAACGTACGGAGCCAAGTACGTATCAAAGGAGCTAAAGGCTTGCGCTCCCGCCCATTCGGATTGTAAAATTCCTAAAAAATTGGCCATTTGACCCAACGCTTCTCGAAAATGGCGAGGAGGGGTACTCTCTACACGCCCCCGTACCCCATTGAACCCTTCATTGAGCAATGCTCTCAAGCTCCATCCAGCGCAATAGCCACTAAGACAATCAAGATCATGAATATGAATGTCACCATTACGGTGCGCGGTTCCCTCATGCGGGGCATACACCGTATCAAGCCAAAAGTTAGCGATTACTTTACCCGCGAGGTTATTGACCAATCCAGCATGGGAGTAGCCCGTATTGGCATTGGCATTCACGCGCCAGTCGGATTGATGAATATACTCGTGAACACTTTGGGTCGAGTTAACGTAGGTGGTCTCAGCACTCAAACCCAAAATATGGTCTCGCTGCATTTTATGCAAAAATCGGTAGGTAATAAACGATTTCATCACCGAAAATTCCCCTAAATGGTGCAGCTCTTCTTCGATGATGTCTTGAATCTCTTCAACACTCCAAAACGATTTTGATTCCAGTCGATCCAATAGAGCTTTTAACGCAACGTGATGGTAGGGTCGCTCAACACTTTCAAACGCTTTTTTGAGTGCATCCACAATCTTATACAGATGAAACGTTTCAATTGATCCATCACGTTTACAAACATCCATTGAATTTTCCTTACTCTAAAATTTATAATCGAGTTGAAGCCACACTTTAGAGACATCTTTGGTAAAAGTTGCAACATCCCCTGCTTTATAATAGCCCGCTTTGATAAGACCACTTAACCCTTTGATACTGGGGATAGCATTGGTGTAGAGCATATCCCACTCATGCCCAAGGTCACTTTTGGTTGCCATGACGTGATCGGTTTTAAAATCGTGATAGACGATCACTGCTTTTCCCAATGCAGGAGAGGTGTACCCAAACGTTGCACTGGCATCGCATAATCCCCCTGTTGGGGTCGTGAGAAATTTATCCGCCCATCCATTAAACGCATGGAGGGTCGCTAGCGGGGTTTGGAAGGCGGTTTTACCATCACTTCCGGTGGAACCACTTAGCACTTCGTATCCTGCACCCACCAAGACCCCACTGACATTGGCAAGGGCATCAAGGTTATAATAGTGGGCATCGGCTTGGGCATTTTTAATCCCCCCTAGACTCTCTTGTGAAGCATCCCCTTGTCGGGCGTATTCCGCACGATACCCAATTTTAGCGATACCAAGGGGGACATCTCCTGTCATTGCCACTCCTGCTGTGTCGTGTGTTGAAGCGAGCCTATAGTCATACGCGGTCACTTTGAGCATATCATTGAATTTATACGATCCATTTAACACAATCGAATTACCACGATTTCTCAATGTCACTGGAGCATTGGTAATCCCTGCGATACTGCGGATATACCCCCCCGTTAAGGTGAGATTATCGACGGTGGTATCGGTGAGCAGTACGGCATCAAAGCTTTGCATCATTTGTCGCCAATCCACCGATCCAATAAACCGTTGGTTATCCAAATTGATCACTTGACGACCCGCTTTGATGGTGGTTTTGCCCACTTTGTACTGGAGATAGGCTTGGTCAAATCGGGTTTGAACGGGATCTACGACCGTATCGTAGGTGGTCATCCCATTGTAGGTACCATCAAAGTAGTATTGTGGTCCTATGGCTTGTACGGTGGTTCCCTCCACTTTCATCGTAAGGGCATCCAGACCAAACACATTGGCGTTAAGTCCAAGAGTTGCGCGTACCGTATAGGCATTGGCTTGACTTTTGGTATTACTTTGGTCATCGACGTTTTCGTAACGGGCGCGTACTTCGCCATTGAACGTTGGATGGCTTAAGAGGCTAAAATCCTCTGCGCTTAGCGTTGTGACCAGTGCCACTACGGCAACAAGGGATAGGGTGGTTTTTCTCATTTTGGGTTCCTTAAACGCTTAAAATCGATCTTTGAGATCGCCGTTGTACTGAATATCTCTTTTAGTGGCGTTTTCATCATTGAGCCACTGGGGGATATCGTTGCCTATTACTTCCAATTTGTCCCGTTCTGCATTGAGTTCATCTTCGCTGTACGCAAACGACATATCAGCAGAAATGACGTGTTCCATCTCTTGAATTTTGACCAGCTTAGGGATCTCTTCTTCGACCCCCTCCCCCTCTATGGTGACAATGATGCGCCCTTTTTCATCATGAAAATGGTAATCACAAAAATCGGCTACTTTTAACACGGCTACGACTTCATCCGTATAGTTGGGGTTGGTTTGCACCACAATGCTTGAAATATTCATGGTAATCTCCAATAGTAAATTTTATTCTCTTCACCCGCACCAATCAAACGATGTTCATCCAAAAAAATCAGCGTATCCAAAATCACCCCTCCTCCGTGAAGAGCAGCAATAGGTCGTTTGGTCATGGTGTCAAAAACTTCTAAATCGTTTTCAGTTCCATTGGTATAAACACCTCTCAGGCTTGAGGGGCTAAGACCAACGGCATACACAAAAAAATCACGTTCAAGGTAATAACTCCCCTGCGCGCGGTAAAGCCCCACACGACGATCTTGCCCTGCACTGATAATCGTATTTTTTTGGTAATCAATTCGGTTAATATTATCAACATTGATACCGCGCAGGGTTTTAACGTGACGACCCGTGTGAACATCAAGCATGGTAATTTCTCCCCCTTCATCGGCAATGGCGACCAGTGATTTGGAAGGGCTTAACGCCATATCTCTCAACACCCCACCCCCTGCTTGGCTATGATACACAAGGGTGTTTTTGGTAATATCCATCAAGACCATAGTATCACCTGAAAGACCCAAGAGTACATGATCTTGATCAATAAAACGGACTTTTTTGATCAAAAATCCCCATGTAGTGTCAATGATTTTGCGTATTTTACCCTCTCGTGCTACATACACATTGCGAAAATCGCCCCCACTTTCGGTGACCATAACGGTTGATTTTTGGTAGTGATCTACCGAATAGACTTTAGGAAAAAAGGATTTTCCCTCACCCTTGGTAATCAGGGGCAGTACAATACGTCCCACTTTTTTAAACAAGTGTGTCTCAAGGATTTCAACCCCCGCACCATCCGTTGCAACATAGATTTTCCCCTCACGTACTACCATATCACTAATGGAAGCAGAGGTTTGAATCACCCTTGAAAAAGAGATTGCACCCTGAAGGAGAACGCTTAATCCGATCAAACAAAGGAAAAGTTTCATGCTATCACCGTGATCGCCCCAGTAGGGCATACCGCAACACAATACCCACACGCCGTACATTTTTCGGGGATAATAACAGGGCGCAACATCCCCTGAAAGACAATTGCCTCTTCCAAACAAGGATCTTTGCACGCAAAACAGATCGTCTCATGATGCGACATACACATCATCGACGTAATACGCGCGCGCCCTTGAATAAAACGATCAGGATCACTCAAAACATGGGGCGTACACACCTCCAGACAACGGTGACAATCACTGCATCCGTTGGTTTTAAAATCCAAAAAAGGGATCCCTTTTGCATCACGATGAATAATTTTTTCTTCGCACGCGCTAACACACATCCCCTCGCAACTACGGCATTCGCTAAACGTTGCTGTCATAGGCGCATAAGGGGGGCGGATAACGTTGTTGGTCTCTTTAAACAGTGACCCTAAAACCCCGAAAAAATCTCGTCGTGAGGAGGTAGACACGCTATAACCCGTTTCCGACTTTGACACCCACATCCAGCTCATCCATCAAATACGATCGATTTTTATGCTTTTGCCCTTTGTTATCGGCAAAATCGGGTTTAAATTTACTCTCAACCCGTAGTTTTCCCTCTGTTTGCGGCGCGTGACATTGGGTACAGTTGTAACGCCCCTGATAAATTTGATCTCTCAAATCTTTTTTGATAATTTGATCATTACTTTCGGATTTAAAATTATCCTCACTATCCGATTCTACCGCAGGACGAAAATTGGTAAAATGGGTTTTAGGCAGGGGGGTTGCCCCTACCGTTTTGGCAACATCGGGCATATGACATCCAAGACACGCATTATTGTTTTTATCAATTTCCCCTAAATCACTAATATCATGGGGGATCATAGGGGGTGCGTCGGTGAAGGCACGTTGAATTTTTTTAGAACTTCCCGGTGCTTCTTTATGATAATGGGTTCCATCGGGGATGGCGGTATCTTCGGTATAAAGTTCCCCCTTACGCATCCCCACGTCTTTTTCATCTATACCCGCATTTACACTCCCTGCAGCATAAACACCACTCATTACGATACACGCAGCTACCAAACTGCCAATGATTCGATTTGCTTTCATTTTTCATCCTTTGGTTGTTTTAAGTGACTTCTAATCGAAAATTCAAGTGCCTCTTCACAGCAAACATCGACGCATCTGCCACAATTGGTACACTCCCCCATCAAAACACTTTCACTGCTACGATTGATCATAAACAGTACCTCTTTTTCAGGGCATACGGTGATACAGTCTCGACAATCGGTACATTTATTGGCATCATGGTGGACACGAATGAGGGAAAATTGACTCATTAGCGCATACGATGCACCCAAGGGACAAATATAGCCACACCATCCATGTTCATGCACCAACAGATCAAACAAAAAGATGACCATCAATGCACCGCCACCCATACCCATACCAAATATAACGCCACGATGTGCCATGGAAATGGGGCTAATGAGTTCAAAAACCGCTACTCCCATCACCGCTGACAACACGAAACTAAGCCCTAAAATCCAATACCGAAGCAAACGGCTTAGATAAAACCGTTTTTGGATTTCTGCAAACTTCATTTTACGGCGAAGCCATGCCGCCATATCGGTAATAATATTGATGGGACACACCCAACTGCAAAAGCCCCGTCCACCAATAATTCCATAAAAGAGTGCGACAATGAGTGCGCCAAGGAGAATATCCATCCCCATCGTCGCACCCGTAAGAGCAATTTGTGCCACCGCGTACGGATCTGCCAAGGGAATTTTTCCCATAAACAACGAAGCACTCAAATCCCCTTGCAACACCTTCCAGCCCCAAACATTGGCTCCGAAGTAAAGACATAAAATAGAGAGTTGACTCAACCGTCGCATCACGAGATATTTAACGTGTTTCATCACAATCCACCTTCATCATTGAGGGAATCAACCGCACTTTTTTCACTGAGGGTGGTATGGGTGGTCTCTTGTTTGACCCCTTCAAGCCGTTTTTCATCGTTAGGATCCCACCCTTTGATGTAATGATTGCCCACTTCTCCCATTGCCAAAGCTCGGGGTAAGACATAAATTGCCGCCTTTTGGGTCACACACGCGTGTTCACAGAGTCCGCATCCGGTACAAAAATCCCCATGAACAATGGGTTTAAGAAACGCGTGTTTCCCTGTCCGTTCATTTTTGGAGTATTCAATGGTAATGGCGTACCCCAATAAAGGACACGCTCGATAACACGCATCACATTGAATACCCCATGATGCGATACACGATTCTTGATCAATAACCGCCAATCCCATACGGGCCTTATTGATCGTAAGCGTGCTGTACCCTTTTACATAACTGCTCACGGAGGGTTCATTGAGCGCACCACTGGGACAAACAGGGACACAAGGGACATCACTACACATATAACAGGGGATCGTGCGCGGGGTAAAGTACGGTGTTCCTATGGGTAGGTTATCCCCCGGTCTTGCCAATTTGAGAGTATCATAAGGACACGCTTCAACACACAATCCACATTTAATACAATTTTTAATGAACTCCTCTTCGCGCAAAGCACCCGGAGGACGTAAAACAAGGGGAGCTGCTCTTACCTCTCCCACATACGCACTCCAGACCAACGCACCCATCGCACTCAATCCAATCCCTCGTGCAAGGGAGAGGAGAAAACGACGACGATCGTTTGAGGGAGAATTTTTCATCCTTTTTTCCGTTACGCTTTATAGATTTTGACGGCACATTTTTTATGGTCGATTTGTTTGGAAATAGGACAGGTGTGATCCAAACACACTTTGTTAATAAAGACTTTTTCATCAAACCATGGGACAAAGACCAATCCCCGTGGCGGACGGTTACGACCCCGTGTTTCGACGTGCGCTTTGACTTTACCACGACGCGATTCGACCCATACCATATCCCCTTGTTTCACGCCCCGTTTTTCGGCATCTTTGGGATGGATATAGCACAGGGCTTCAGGGACGGCACGATAGAGTTCTGGTACCCGCATCGTCATTGTTCCGCTGTGCCAGTGTTCTAACACGCGACCCGTACAAAGCCAAATATCATAATTGCTATCGGGGACTTCGGTGGGTTCCATGTACGGTCGGAAGAAGATTTTCGCTTTCCCCTCCAAATGAACTTTTACAGGATCGGTCACCCCTTTGAGATTACCTGAGGGGATCTCTTTAAACGCATGACCGTAAAAAGAAAAAGGACCGCTGTTGGCTTTTTTCGCATACGGATCGTATTTGGCGTTGTAACGCCATAGCGTCTCTTTGCCATCCACAACCGGCCATTTCAATCCACGAACACGGTGATAGGTATCAAAATCGGCGTAGTCATGTCCATGACCACCCCCAAATTTACGGTACTCTTCCCACAAATATTTTTGCAAGAAAAAGCCATACCCTTTAAAGGGTTTACCATCACTTCCGATAACGTTACGTTTATCCCCCTCAACTTCGGAGTTTTGGTACCCTTTGCCCACGGGATCAGGCCAATGGTAGGTTTTCGCCGTTGGACTAGCAAATAAAATGTCATAGAGCGTATCGGTCTCTTTGTATCCCATCGCTTTGGCAGACCCCATAATATCGGGTAATCCCCCCTCAAGCCCCGGGATTTTTTGAGCACCCCATACCTCTTTGAGAGTGAAGCGTTTGGAAAGTTCGACAAACTGCCACGTATCCGACATCGCATCCCCTATGGGGGTTACTTGCTGTCGCCAGTGCTGGGTTCGGCGTTCGGCATTACCATACGCTCCCCATTTTTCGTACATCATAGCACTGGGTAAAATCAAATCCGACACTTTTGCTGAAATACCCGGATAGCCATCAGACGTAACAATAAAATTGTCCATTTCACGCGCTGCTTTGATCCAATGTTCCGCATTTCCTGTATCTTGATAGGGATTACAGACACTTACCCACGCAAACTTCACTTTTCCATCTTCCAAATCACGATGAATTTGGGTGAAATGGGATCCCGCTTTGGGGTTAATCGTCCCTGCGGGAATGCGCCAGATCTCTTCGGCTCTTTTTCGATGGTCAGGGTTGGTAACGACCATATCTGCTGGAAGTCGATGACTAAACGTTCCTACTTCACGTGCTGTACCACACGCGGAAGGTTGACCGGTCAAAGAGAACGCTCCGCTACCAGGTTTTGCTTGTTTACCAAGGAGAAAATGGATCATATACGCTTGTTCATTGACCCATGTCCCACGGGTATGTTGATTGAATCCCATCGTCCAAAAAGTGAGACATTTACGTTTTTTCTCAATGTACAAATCGGCCATTTTTTGAAGTTTTGCTTTGTATTCCTCAACCTTTTCATCCGGATCCCCTTTTGAAACGTGTGCTGTATACTCAAGGGTGTAGGGGGCAAGCCCTTTTTTGAATTCTTTATAAGTGATTTTCCAATGTTTATTGGCATCATTGGCATTTTTCATCTCCAGCGTATCGCCTGCTTTGTAGCCCAAATACCCTAAGCTAACCCCCTCATCGGCGGTCAGTACTTTGGATTTTTGTTTAGCAGCGGTATCAAGTTCACTTTTTTTGTATTTCGGGTGATGAATATCATCCCGCAATCCATACCCAATATCGACAGGACCGGTCGCAAATACGATGTATTTATTGACAAACTCCCAATCAATTGCTTCGGGATGGTTGTACACAATCTCACGGGCGATGTAATTAAAAATTGCCAAATCGGTGTTGGGTTTAAAGATGATTTCGACATCCGCAAGATCCATCGTTCGGTGTTTATACGTGGAGAGGACAACCACTTGTACTTTAGTGGGATTGCTGAGTTTTCGATCCGAAACGCGTGACCACAAAATAGGGTGCATCTCCGCCATATTGGAACCAAATGCCACAATGGTCTCGGCGAGTTCAATATCATCGTAACAGCCCGATGGCTCATCCGCACCAAAAACGTTCATAAATCCCGTAACCGCCGATGCCATACACAAACGGGCATTGGGATCAATATTGTTGGTACGAAAACCCGCTTTCATGAGTTTAAGGGCAGCAACCCCCTCCATAACGGTTTGCTGACCGGAGCTAAACATGGCAATCCCCGTAGGCCCTTTTTCTTTAAGTGCCGATTTGATGTGAATTTCCATCTCATCAAACGCACGTTTCCAACTAACGGGTTTAAATTTACCGTGTTTATCAAAGTGACCTTGATCATTCATACGCAAAAGGGGCTGCGTTAAACGGTCAGCACCGTACATGATTTTGGCATTAAAATACCCTTTAATGCAGTTAAGACCCCGATTTACAGGGGCGAGTGGATCCCCTTTAACCGCGACGATACGGTCATCTTTGGTCGCCATCATGATGCCACACCCTGTTCCACAAAAACGGCACGCCGCTTTATCCCAACGCCATCCCGCTTGTGCTTGGTTCGATGCAGCTTCTACGCTTGAAGGAACCGCCATTCCAATAGCCGTTGCAGCCGATGCAGCAGCAGCGCTTTTTAAAAATTCTCTTCTATCCAATGACATTGAAGCCTCCTTAATGAAATCACGTTTAATCCATTCCGTTAAACGGGCGGACTCCTTAAGATTTCCGTATGCTATGAAATAACTCATGCACTTCAAACATTGTAAAGTAATTCAAAAAAAAAGTATTTGACCTAAGTCAAAAAAAAGAGGAAGAGGGGTGTTAGACGTACATCAAGAGGCGTTTTAAAGAGTTAGAGGATCGTAATGGTCACATCGGCGATTTGGATGGTGTCTCCGACACGTATTTTAGCCCGTTTTCGAGTTTCGATTTCCCCATTACGCTGCACATGACCCTCTTGAATCAAGAGTTTTGCTTGTCCGCCGGAGTCTACAAGATCTAATACTTTTAATAATTTAAAAAGTTCGATATGGTCATCAGTTAAGGTAAAAGTCATGGTAATTGTTTCCTAAATAAATAAAATGGGTAAAAAAGTAGTAAAGTATAAAGAAGGGAAACCACCCCAAGTAAAGGGTAGTTAGTGGTATTTACCAGTTATTGTTACGCTCACGTGGAGGTCGTGGAGCACGTTCACGCGCTTCGTTAACACGAAGGGTTCGTCCACCGAAATCACTATTTTCTAGTGCAGTAATCGCTTTATCCGCTTCGTCTTTGTTTACCATTTCAACGAAACCGAAACCACGGAAACGTCCTGTCTCTTTATCGTTAACGAACTTAACTGAATTAACCGCTCCGTATTGTCCGAAAAGATCTTTAAGATCATTTTCATTTTTTCCGTAGGGAATATTCCCGACATAAATTTGTGTCACATTGTGCTCCGTGAGAAAAATCGAACTATAACCAGCATAATCCTTAAGGTTATTTTATCTGCTAAAATCTTAGGCTAATGTTAAAAAATGGGGCGAGAGGAGGGGGAGAATCTAAAAGCATCTTCTTATCTGTGCTTGGCTATAATCGCGCCATTATATAAGATAAGGCAGAATTTTTTATCATGGTACAAGTCACAAAATTAACAATGCGTTTTGGAAGTCGAATTTTATTTGAGGGGATCAATCTCAAACTTGACCGTCATAAGCGTTACGGCCTCATCGGAGCCAATGGTGCGGGAAAAACCACCTTTTTAAAAATCCTTAGTGGAGAGATTAAAGAGTACGAGGGAGACATCTCCATCGAACCGGGTCTCAAGGTAGGAATTTTGGGACAAAATCAGTTTGCGTTTGAAGACTTCACCATTGCCGATGCGGTATTGTGGGGAAATAAACGCCTTTTTGATGCAATCAAAGAAAAAGAGATTCTCTACGCTACGGGTGATTTTGAAGATGACAAAGTGAACGACCGTTTGGCTGAGTTGGAGATGATTTCAGTCGAAGAAGATCCAACTTATGAGTATGACGTTCAAATCGCTAAAATTTTAGAAAATGTCGGAATCAGTGCTGAAAATCATAATGACTTGATGTCAAGCCTCCCCTCTTCGGAAAAATTTAAAGTGTTATTGGCACAAGTGTTGTACCCAAAACCCGATGTCCTGTTCCTCGATGAGCCGACCAATAACCTTGATATCGAAACAATCGGATGGTTGGAGCGCGAACTGCAACGTCACGAGGGAACCTTGGTCATCATCTCCCATGACCGTCACTTTATCAACGCCGTTGTAACCAATATTTTGGATGTCGATTTCCAAAAAATTCGTGAATTCACAGGGACGTATGACGATTGGTACCTTGCTTCAACCGTTATGGCAAACCAAGCGCAACTGGATCGCGATAAAAAAGTAAAAGAAAAAGAGCAACTCGAAGCGTTCGTCCGCCGATTCTCTGCCAATGCGTCCAAAGCAAAACAAGCGACTTCTCGTCAAAAACAATTGGATAAATTGACCATTGAAGACATTAAACCCTCATCGCGTCGTGACCCCAGTATCGTTTTTAAAGCCAAACGCCAAATGGGGGATGAAGCTCTCGAAGTGGTGAATATCTCACACCGTTACGATGATTTGAATGTGTTGCATAACATCAATCTTAAAATTGCACCGGGCGAAAAAATTGCCGTCATTGGTGCCAATGGGGTGGGTAAAACAACCCTTTGCAAAATCCTTATGGAAGAGATTAAACCCACCGAGGGGAGTGTCAAATGGGGTGCAACCATCGAATCCAGTTATTTCCCTCAAGATACCGCTGACAAAATCAAAGGGACAGGAACCCTCTACGATTGGTTACGAGGCTATGATCCTAAACGGGAAATTTCAGAGATTCGGAACTGTTTGGGACGAATGCTTTTTAATGGAGAACAACAAGAAAAAAGTGTTGAAAAAATCAGCGGAGGAGAAAAACACCGGATGATGCTTTCCAAGATGATGTTGGAGGGGGGGAATTTCCTCGTTCTCGATGAACCAACCAATCACCTTGACCTTGAAGCGATTGTGGCACTGAGTGAAGCCTTGTACAATTTTGAGGGCAATGTTATTTGCGTGAGTCATGACCGTGAGCTACTTGATGCGTTTGCCAGTCGTGTCATCGAATTACACGCTGATGGAAGCTACACCGACTTTACAGGAACGTATGAAGAGTTTGCCGAGGCAAAAGCGAGCGGTACATTATAAGTCAAAAAATCACCTCCATTCTTTACTAACACTGGATTCCCGCCTGCGCGGGAATGACGAATTTTTGTCATTGCGGACTTGATCCGCAATCTCAAGATCCTGAATTACATTCAGGATAACGGAATAAGGGAACGACGAGAAAGGGACACAACATGAATGATTACACATCGTATATAGGTCTTGGGATCGCGGGTAATTTTGCCCTCCATCTTGAGCAAGCAGGTGAAAGTGCCGATTTCAAAGACGTAATTACCCAAGACCCCAATGGCCCTAAGGGGATGTTCCCTTTTTATATCCCCCAACGCGCGGGGAAATTGGGTGTTTATCCCCTCAGTCATACGACCATTATCCTCCCCCTTGAATCGTGCAATGTTCAGCCTGAGCCTGAAGTTGCCCTTGTATGTACCCTTACGTATGATGAAGAGGGGAAAGTAACCCATATCCAACCCACCTTTTTTGGTGCCTATAATGACTGTTCCCTCCGTAAAGAGGGGGCAGCGAAGATCAGTCATAAAAAAAATTGGGGTGCTTCTTCCAAAGGGATTAGCCAAAGTCTCATCCCTATCGATCGTTTTGAAAACGGTGGCATCATGGACACTTACCGTATCGCCTCGTTTGTGCGACGTGAGGGGGAAGTGGTTGCGTATGGTGAGGATGTAGAACTTTTGGGCTACAGCTATTTTTATACTCAATTACTAGCGTGGATCAAAAATCAAATAAATACCCAAATCGACCAAGGCCCTCTTGAAGCCATAGGAGCGTATATCCGTGATGCTCACTCCCCTCAAAATGTAATTATTAGCATCGGGGCAACCCGCTATACCCCCTTTGGGGAAACGCACTTTGTCCACGAAGGGGATGAGATTATCGTCGTTGTCTACGATGGTACCCTCTATGCACCCGATGCTATGGTCACAATGGCACAAGAGGGTAATTTCACCACCGACGGGATGAGTTACTTACGCCAAAAGGTCGTTCGTGGCTAAAATGACCCTCGATTTTGGCGCATCATGGGGGGAGGGATGGACACTCCAAACCGACAAAACCGCCCTCTCCCCTACCCTATTGGATCCTTCCGCCCACTGCTTAACCCTCAAAAAAGAAAAACGACGAGGGAAGATCGTTACGTTAGTAGGTTCATTTAGCCTCAGCGAAGAAGATGCCCAAAAAACCCTCTCCTCTTTAAAAAAATCCTTGGCGTGCGGCGGAACCTACAAAGAGGGGTGGATGGAATTTCAAGGGGATATTTCCCCCAAAGTCAAAGAATTGCTGCTTAAATTTGGGTTTTTGTTCAAACATTAAATAAGAGAGTGCAAAAAATAACGCTTAGTGATTAAAATTTAATCACGCTTTCCGCTTCATTTCACAAAATTGCTATTATAATAGACACCTTTATCCCCCATCAAAGGTGTAGTGTTATGGATACGGCTTATGTGATTAATACCCTGTTTACCCTCTTTGCCATTACGTTAATTATTCTTATGGTACCAGGGTTTGCTATGTTGGAAGCGGGCTTGGTACGCACCAAGAATGTTTCGAGTGTTTTAACGGTCAATGTAATGATTTATGCGGTCGCCTCTATGGCATTCATTCTTATTGGGTATACCCTTGCGTTTGGGGAGTTGCACAATGAGACCATGAGTAAATGGGCATTTTTTATGTTCCAAATGGCATTTGTGGGCAAAGCGATCAACATTATGAGTGGAGGGGTTGGTGAACGGGCGCGTCTTCTCCCCTTGAGCCTTTTTACCATTGTCATGGGGAGCTTTATCTATCCTACAGCGGTCAATATTACGTGGGGAAGTGATTGGCTCAAAGATACCCTATTGGATATTAATATGGTCGATTTAGCAGGCTCGACGGTGATCCACTCCACAGGAGGATGGGCCTTGCTGGCCGCTATTTTGATTATTGGATCCCGAAAAGGGCGTTATGCAGGGAATCACATTCGGGTTATTCCCGCCTCAAATATCCCATTGGTAGTACTGGGTGCCATGTTATTGTGGATTGGATGGTTTGGATTCAATGGCGGATCGGTCGGAAGCATCGCGACCAAAGAGGCTGCTGATAGCGTTGCCTTGACCATCTTTAATACCAACGTCGCAGGGTTATCAGGGGCAATTATCGCAGGGATTATCATCTATATTCGGTATAAACTGTTTGATATTACGATGATTCTCAATGGGGCATTAGGGGGATTGGTCGCCATTACCGCAGGGGCACATTTGTTTACACTGTACGATTCCATTATGGTCGGTCTTATTGGCGGGGCATTGGTCGTTTTTGCGGTTCCTTTGTTTGATAAAGTGCGTATTGATGATCCGGTTGGGGCATTGTCAGTGCATCTTATTAATGGTATTTGGGGGACGTTAGCAGTAGGTATTTTTGCGAGTGATCCTGCACATAATGTCACTTTTATGAATCAGCTCAAAGGGGTAGCGGAAATCGCGGTCTTTGTATTTACGATCTCCTATGTCATTATTTATCTGATCAATAAAGTTTTCCCTTTCCGTGCCAGTGATGAAGATCAGATGCAAGGGCTGGATGTGAGCGAATGCGGATTGGAAGCCTACCCAGAATTCAAACGTGCCATTTAACCTCACATGAACCTTGAAACCTTTCTCTCCCTTGCGGGGATTTACCTCTTTATTGGGGTGGGATTTGGTGCCAAGTGGGCGTTCAAAGAAAAAATAGACGACAAAACCTTAGTGCTATTGAGTGTCTATTTTCTCCAAATTTTTCTTACCTTTTGGGGACTCTTAAAACGCCCCATCGATACCCAACTCCTCCTTGCCCCCGCGCTGTATTGTGTCATTACCCTTATCGCATTACTTATCATGATCCCCCTTGCCCGAGGATTGTTTGCCGATGACATAAAAGAGCGTTCGATTGCTACGGTTGCCGCACTCATTGGGAATACGGGAAATTTGGGTATCCCTTTGGGGATTACGTTGTTTGGTGAGGGGAGTGTGGCGTATTTGACGTTGATCAATTTGGTCAATGTCTTCGTGGTCTATACCTTTGGGGTTTTTTACTATTCCCGAGGGGAATTTAGCGTTCGCGATTCGCTGATGAATATTCTTAAACTCCCTGTTTTATGGGCAGCTTCTGTGGCAATTGCGTTGAATCTAAACGGCTATCACCCCAGTGCTACGGTCGATAAGACCCTCATGATGGGGGCGTATGCCTCGATGACCATTCAGCTGGTGTTGTTGGGGATTTATCTGTATGGAATCAAAATTACCCATCTCAAGCTTCGTTTGACTCTGTGGATAACGTTTGCCAAATTTATACTTGTACCCCTCATCGCTTTTGGGGTGTTATACCCCATGACCCTCCCTTTGGTGATCAAAGAGATGGTCTTTTTGGCATTTCTTGTCCCCTTAGCGGTGGCAAATGTCAATCTTGCTTCTTTGTATGGATGCTCGGTGCGTCATGTCACGGTGGGGGTACTGGTCACTTCGGTACTTTTTTTTGCGGTAGCGTGCATGATCCCCACCCTCTTTGGGTGGTTTTCGTAAATAACACACAATTGACTGGGACACCTTAACGCATAGTACGGTCATAAATGACTATAATCAATGAAGCACCATTGTGATTAAAATTTAGGCATAGATATGATTATTAATCTTTATTATTTTTGTAGAATTGTGTTTGAAGTTAGACAAAAAAAAGGAGAAACGACGATGAAGAAATTCATGTTATTGCTTTTGCCACTGTTGGCATTGGCAGATGGTACAGCCGCAGCTGCAGCACCCGTGCTTAACTCAGGAGATACGGCGTGGATGTTGATCTCAACAGCCCTTGTTATGTTGATGACACCGATTGGTTTGGCACTGTTTTATGGCGGGATGACCCGTGCTAAAAATATCCTTAATACGTATGCGATGGTCTTTGGTGCATTTGCGGTTGGATTTATCGTTTGGATTATCGTAGGGTTTTCCATTGCGTTTGGAACCGCGGATGGGTCAATGAACCAAATTATTGGTGGTTTTGGCAATGTAATGCTTAATGGTATCAAATGGGATGATTTCACCAGTGTTGAATTGGGACAACTCTATCCTAAATACGTCTTTGTTGTGTTCCAAGGGACGTTTGCCGCTATTACCGTAGCCATCGCGTCTGGTTCAGTGATTGAGCGTTTGAAATTTTCGACATGGATGGTTTTCGTTGCCCTTTGGACGGTCGTTGTTTATGCTCCAATTGCCCATATGGTATGGGGTGGTGGATACCTCTTTAACCTCGGTGCGCTTGATTTTGCGGGTGGTACAGTTGTTCATATGAACGGCGGTTTGGCGGGTCTTATCCTTGCGCTATTGGTCGGTAAACGTGCGGGTTACCCAAAAACAGCGATGAAACCTGCAAGTGTTGTGTTGACTGCCGTAGGTGCAGGTATGCTTTGGTTTGGTTGGTATGGCTTTAATGCGGGTTCCGCGTTTGGTGCTAATGCAATTGCGGGTGTTGCGATGTTATCGACTACGATTGCTGCAGCGGTTGCGACGATTACGTGGATTGCCTTAGAGTATATGGTCTTCAAAAAAGCGACCTTGTTGGGTGCTGCTTCCGGTGCGATTGCAGGATTGGTTGCTATTACCCCTGCTGCTGGGTTTGTTTTGGTTGAGGGTGCCTTTATCATCGGTATCATGGGTGCGATGATCGCGTTCTTTGGTGTAATGGTAATGAAGAAAAAATTGGGTTACGATGACTCTTTGGATGCGTTTGGGGTTCACTTCCTTGCAGGTCTTTGGGGTGCGATTGCAACGGGTATCTTCGCGGTGAGTGATAAAGCACTTCTTTGGGCAGGTCCTCTTAAAGATGCAGGCGATCGTATGGGACAAGTCGTTGTTCAATTCCAATCAGTTGCAATTGTTGGTGCATTTACCTTGATTGGTACGGTTGTAGTGTATTATATCGCTATGGCTTTAACGGGCGGATCACGTGTGAATGAAGAAGAAGAGAGCATGGGTCTTGACGAATCAGTACACGGTGAACGTGGATTTAATTTATAAGAAGGAATAGAACATGAAAAAAATCGAAGCGGTAATCAAACCCTTTAAACTTGAAGATGTCAAAGATGCGTTAGCGGAGATCGGGATTACCGGTATGACGGTAAGCGAGGTCAAAGGGTACGGTCGTCAAAAAGGGCATAGCGAATTGTATCGCGGTGCAGAATACGTGGTCGACTTCTTACCTAAAATCAAAATGGAAATGGTCGTTGATGATGCGATGGTGGATCAAGTGGTCAATACCGTCGTAGAAGCTGCCCGTACCGGTAAAATCGGTGATGGCAAAATCTTTGTCAGTGACATTAATAAAATCGTCCGTATCCGTACGGGTGAAACCGATAGCGAAGCGATTTAATCGCCTCGCTTTGTCATACTGAATACGATTCAGTATCTTCTCTCTCCCTAGACCCCGAATCACCTTCGGGGTGACAAAATCCCTTAAATCACTTCTCTTAAATAATCGGCATTGAGACCGTAGGGGTATCAATATTCATCGACGCGGATTTCATATCGACATTTTCATACACAATTTGCATCCCCCCAAACGCGGGTTTATCGATAAAACGGGTGAACTTTTTTTGGAACAGAAGTTTTACATGACCCGTGGGACCATTACGCTGTTTTCCAATGATGATTTCTGCCTCTTCATCCTCTTTTTCCACGTATTTGGAGATGAACTCTTTGCCTGCTGCTATCGCCTCTTTTTCCCGCTCTTTTTCCTCTTTGTACAGATAAACATCATTACGGTAGACGAATAAAATAATATCGGCATCTTGCTCAATCGATCCCGATTCGCGAATATCACTGAGCATCGGACGCTTATCAGAACGCGATTCAAGTCCCCGATTAAGTTGTGAGAGGGCGACGATGGGGATTTCAAGTTCACGGGCAAGCATTTTAAGCCCACGTGAAATTTCACTCACCTCAAGGTGGCGATCTTTTCCCCCCGTACCGTTCATGATTTGGAGGTAATCGATCACCGCCAGTTCGATTTCAGGGTGACGGCTTTTGAGTTTACGCAATTTGGAGCGGAGCTGATGGATATTAATCGACCCATGATCATCGACAAAGAGCTTAGCATGGCGCATTTTATCCACCGCATCGTTAAGCTGTTGGTACTCTTGGGGGTTCATGTCTCCCACCCGAAGGCGTTGCAATTGGATGGAGGTTTGGACACTCAGCAATCGCAACATTAACTGTTCTGATGGCATTTCCAGAGAAAAAAACGCGACCCCTTTACCTTTATCAATGAGATTTTGCACCATGTTAAGGGCAAAAGAGGTTTTCCCCATTGCAGGACGGGCAGCGATAATGACCAGATCCCCTTTACCAAATCCTGTCGTCATTTTGTTGAGTTCTGCATACCCCGTATCGACTCCGACCAAAATCGCATCACCCCGCGCTTTCATCTCTTCGATATACGCCATGGTCTTATCGGCAATTTCGGGTGCATCTTTAAAATCGACCGATTGGGCATCTTGGGTAATTTCATAGAGTTTTTGTTCGACCAAATCGACCACATCATGCCCATTGAGATTCTCCTCTAACGTCACCCGCTTGATTTCGGTGGTGAGGGTAAGAAGGTGACGTTTAATCGCTTTGTCTTTAATCTCTTCAATGTAGGCGGTGGTATTAGCAATGGGATTGGCGGTAAGAATATCAACCAATACCCGCTCATCAAGTTTTTTCTTCCCACTCAGCTCTTTTTGGAGAAACTCTTCATCGATGGGGAGATCACGATGGGCTAACGAAAGCATCGCCTTAAACACCTCTTGATGGGCGGCAAGGTAAAAATCTTCAGGATTAAGTCGGGATTCAAAGTCATCAAATTGGGCAGGATCAAAAATAATGGAGCTAAGAATCGCCCGCTCAAACGCCAAATTATACAAAGAGGCTTCCATTATTGCGCCGCCATTTTTTCCACTTCTTGGATAAACCGATCGACCAATTCTCCTTCTTTGAGTCGGGCGACCACTTCTCCTTGCACCATCACAAGCCCTGATTCTTTGCCGTACGCGATGGCAACATCGGCGTGTTTGGCTTCCCCAATGGCATTGACCACGCATCCCATCACCGAGACATTGAGTGGTTTTTTGATATGACGGGTACGCTGTTCGATAAGGGCGACGGCACTGACCAAATCGGCTTCAATCCGTCCACACGTGGGACAGGAGATGATATTAAGCCCCTCTTTGGCAACCCCACTGTCTTTGAGAATGGCGAGACCTACGTTGATCTCCTCTTCCAGTTCCCCTGTGATGGAGACGCGCATGGTATCCCCAATCCCATCAAGCAACAATGATCCCAACCCAATAGCACTTTTGACCGTCGCATGAAAAATGGTTCCCGCTTCGGTGACCCCCAGATGAAAAGGGTAATGATTTTTGGGACGCAACAGTCGATACGCCTCTACGGTACGTTGAACATCACTGGCTTTGAGCGAGACTTTGATGTCGGTAAATCCTAAATCTTCCAAAAATTTGATGTTGTATTCCGCGGAAGCGACCATCCCTTGAGCGGTCTGACCGTAACGCTGTTCAAACTCTTTTTCCAAACTTCCCGCATTGACCCCAATGCGTACGGGGATATGACGCTCTTGACACGCTTTGACAATCTCACGAATGCGTGATTTTTCTCCGATATTTCCCGGATTAAAACGGATACAATCGACCACTTCAGCAGCAATCAATGCCAGTTTGTAATTAAAATGGATGTCGGCGACCAACGGAAGCGATACTTGCTCTTTGATCGATTTGAGGGCGTATGCATCCTCGATATCAGGAACTGCCACACGGACAATATCGGCTCCGGCAAAATGGAGTCGATTGATCTGTTCCACCGTAGCAGCCACATCGGAAGTACGCGAATAGGTCATCGATTGTACCGAGATGGGGGCATCTCCACCAATAGCCACAGAGCCAACGTAAATTTTTTGGGTAGGGTAACGTGTAATCATGGGGGGATTGTAGCGTGAGCGATGTTAATTTTACGTAAACTCGATGGGGTCCATATCGATTTCCATGATAGGAGATTTGATGGACTTAATGGCGCGAATCACATCGGTGCTTTTAAGGCTACGCAAAAGAATTTGGAACCGATATTTAGAACCGATTTTTTCAATCGGCGAAGCCCCATAGCCCACTATCTCCACCGAGACGATGGTTCTTAGATGCGCTAAAGCACTGTCCATTTGGGCTTTGGCTTTGGTGCCATTGGTATGGGCAAAGAGCAAACGGGCAAGTTTGGTATAGGGGGGATAACGCCCGTGTCGATGGAGTAATTCTTCCTGCAAAAAACGTTCGTAATCGTCCAAATAGGGACGAAAAAAAGATTCATTAAAACTTTGAACCATTACGGTCGAATCGTGTTTTCGACCACTTCGCCCCGCAATTTGGAGCAATAATGACAACGCTTTTTCCCGCGCGCGATAATCGGTTTGCCCCAAAAGATGGTCAATCCCCATCACGACCGCAAGGGCAATATCGTGATAATCATGCCCTTTGGAGAGCATTTGTGTCCCGACCAAGAGAGCAATCTCTCGATGATTAAAGCGTTTGAGTACGTCAATGAGTTTCTTTTGGGTCGTGATGACATCTCGATCAAATTGTTGAACTTTTAGGGCAGGAAGGGTGGTTTCAAAATGCGCTACCGCTTCTGCGGTTCCCAACCGTAGGGAGCTTAGGTGACCACTGTGGCATTTGGGACATACCGAGGGAATCATCTCCGTATAGTTACAATAGTGGCATTTTAACGCACGTGCATTTTTATGTAACGACATCCCCACACTGCAAAAGGGACATTCAAGGGTTGTTCCACACCCATCGCACACCATGGTTTTAAAATTGGCACGGGTGGGAATAAACACGATCCCTTGATGACCCGCGTGATAATTTCGCGCTACTGTCTCATCCATTAGTGGACTCAATGTCTCGAGGGAAGGTTCAAAAAGAAACGTTCGATGGGTGGGATAATATCCCCCCCGTAAACGGAAAAAAGGGACTTTAGCATAACTGGTTACGCTGGGTGTTGCACTCCCCAAGATGACAGGGATTGAGAGGAGTTTTCCCATGTAGATCGCCATATCACGAGCATGATAGCGGGGACGGGAGGAAGATTTGTAACTCTCATCGTGTTCTTCATCGACAATAATCAATCCCAAATCCTGAATTGGTAAAAAAAGTGCCGAGCGAGGTCCTGCGATGATACGTGCAAACCCCGTGTGAATTTTTTCAAGGGTGAGGGTTTTTTGCTTTGGGGTCATTTTGGAGTGCCACAACACAAACGCTTCTCCAAAATGGGCTTTAAAACGGGACTCCATTTGGGGAGTGAGGGCAATTTCGGGTAACAACAATACCGCACGTTTCCCCACACAAAGAATTTCTTCCATCCGTTTCATGTAAATTTCACTTTTTCCCGCACCCGTATCCCCAAAAAGAAGTGCGAGGGGATGACCTCGGAGAAAATGTAACGCCTCGTTTTGGGTGGGGGAGAGGGTAATATCGATGGTCATCCCCCCGTTTTCTCGTTCCCACTCTCCTGAGTGGGAATGCTCCTGTTCATTAGCATCACCGTTCCCATTCTCCTCAGCAAGAACAAGTTTAGCTGGATTCCCGCCTTCGCGGGAATGACGGATTTCATTATTCACAACATCATTGGGAAACGGCACAAAAAGCGTTAACGCTTCCCCCATCGAACACCCATAATACGTTGCCATAAAATGGGCACTTTGGCGTTGAAAATCACTATACCTAAACGATAGAACTTCAAGTATAGGTTGTGTTTGAAAAGAGGGTTTTTCCACGTCAGAGAGGACAACGCCCTCGCATGATCGATTCGATAACGTTACACCAACCTTAATCCCAATAGGAAGTTGCCGTGTCGATGAATAAGTGAGAGGATCAAGGGGATTGCCCAAAAGGGCAATGGTATAATACCGCACCGAAAGAGAAATTATAACATCAATCCGTTAATTGACTGCAGTACGTTCCACTGGTACACTTAAAGGTACCATCACTTGGATTATAAGTAAAGATATTATCAATATTTTTAATACGGTATTTATACAACCAATTGCTACCACTTAACGTAGCTACATTTTGCCAATGACCATTGGAATTGGCTTTAGTGACAATTCCATATTGTAATAAAGTACTTGTCGATGTTCCATTAGTATCAAATAAGGTAGTCGTATTATTATGAAGTTTAGTAATATAACCAGATTGCCCTTTCATAAGCCGTCCTTGACGCTCATTGACAATCGCCGCACGAATTGCGGAAACATCACCACGCCCTTTGGCAATTTGGGCATCATCGCGGGTAGCACTGAGTTTTGGGAGGGCAACGGCTGCTAAAATCCCCATAATCACGATAACAAACACTAATTCCAACATACTTACACCCGAACGCTTCATCTATGAATCCCTATTGCACTGAGTTTTACGATTATTTGATAATCTCTAAAAATCAATCCAATTCCCAAGCCCAAAAGCTTGAGAAAAAAAGAAAGAAAAAACTTATTGAACTACGCCTGATCCACCGAATTGAGTGGTTTTAAACATAGTAGTCAATTTCGCACGAGCAGCGACACAAATGTTAGAAGTAGAAGAACCAGCAGCAACGGTTACGTTACCATCACTTGCAGTACCACCTGTTCCAAGAGTAAAAGTAACACATGGAGTCCCTGCACCATTACTCCCTGAACCATCGGTAAGAGCAAATGTTTTACCAGAAATAAGAGTATTTAGCGGTTGAGGAGTAGCACCTGTTGAATTAGTAACCGTTACATTCGTAATATCCGAAAGTTTAGCATTCGTCCATGTCCCTTTTGAAGTATAACTGGTACCCAAATCACCAATCAATGTTGCTGCATCCGATTGCACTTTTGAAATTTTCGCATCATCACGTGTTGCTGCCAATTTTGGAATAGCGACTGCTGCCAAAATACCAAGAATAACGATAACAAAGATCAACTCGATCATTGTAAAACCTGAACGTTTCATAGAAAGCTCCTGTAGAAAAAAAATAGTTGCACTAGCAACTCTGATGAGTATTATGATCCTCTTACTCTTACAAAGTACTTAAAATAGCTTTTAATTACGATTAAACATTGGGGGCGTATAATTCAGCTCACAATTATCGCCTATGATGGGCGAATACAAAGGGTAAGCGATTATGAATAAGGCAGAAATTAGCGAAATTGGGATAAAAAATGCTCAGACGATTTTTCGTAATTTGAGTTTTGATGAATTAATAGAGCATGAACTTCGCAATGGCGAATGTGTTATGACCAAAAGTGGTGCAACGGCTGTGGATACGGGCATTTTTACGGGTCGCAGTCCCAAAGATAAATATTTCGTTAATCAAGACCCTTCTAATCGTTATATCGCATGGGGAGATGTGAACAAAAAAGTGGATAAAGCCATTTTTGAGGAGCTTTTATCGCTGGCACAACACCAACTCTCGAACAAAGACCTTTACCTTACCGATGCCTATTGTGGTTCAAGCCCCGCAAGTAAGCGTTCGATCCGTTTTGTCTCTGAGATTGCATGGCAAGCCCATTTTGTCACCAATATGTTTATCCGTCCCAGCTCAGAAGAGCTAGAAACCTTTAAACCCGCGTTTACGGTGTTAAATGCGTGCAAAACGGTGAACCCTTCGTACAAAGAGCAAGGGTTAAACTCGGATGTCTTTGTCGTTTTTGATGTAGAAGAAAATCTGGCGATCATCGGTGGCACATGGTATGGGGGAGAGATGAAAAAAGGGATCTTCTCTATGATGAACTACTGGTTGCCACTGGAGGGGAAACTCTCCATGCACTGCTCGGCGAATGTCGGGAAAGAGGGCGATACGTGTCTCTTCTTCGGTCTAAGTGGTACGGGGAAAACCACCCTCTCTACCGATCCGCAACGGGCATTGATCGGTGATGATGAGCATGGATGGGACGATGAGGGGGTCTTTAATTTCGAGGGGGGATGTTATGCCAAAGTCATTAACCTTGATCCTAGCAGTGAGCCTGAAATTTATGGGGCAATACGACGTGGCGCACTCCTTGAAAACGTGGTCGTGGATGAGAATGGTGTCGTCAACTACGCCGATGGCTCTAAAACTGAAAATACCCGCGTTTCGTACCCAATAGAACACATTGATAACTTTCAACCCTCCCTTATGGCGGCGCATCCTAAAAATATCATCTTCCTCTCTGCCGATGCCTTTGGGGTATTGCCTCTGGTGAGTAAACTCTCCAAAGAGCAAGCGATGTACTATTTCCTCAGTGGCTATACGGCTAAGGTTGCGGGTACCGAGCGGGGAATCACGGAGCCTGTGGCAACGTTTAGCTCCTGTTTTGGAGAAGCCTTTCTCCCCCTTCATCCTACAGTATACGCGAAATTGTTGGGTGAAAAAATTGATGAGCATGGGGTAAATGTCTATTTGGTCAATACAGGCTGGACAGGGGGTGGTTATGGTGTGGGAAAACGGATGAGTATCAAAGATACTCGTGCGTGCATCAACGCTATTTTGGATGGTTCTATCCGAGAGAGTGAATTTGACATTACCAATACCTTTGGGTTCCATATCCCCAAAACGTTGGGAGATATAAATCCTATTATCCTCAATCCCCGCAATGCGTGGGCAGATCGTGAAGCGTATCTCATTCAACGCGATAGTTTAGCTGCACTGTTTATCAAAAACTTTCAAAAATACACCGAAGGTCAAAGCGATTTTGACTATTCCGCGGCAGGGCCACAACTTCCTACTGAATAATCTTTTTATCACTTTTCACCTCTTCGTCATTCCCGCGCAGGCGGGAGTCTAACTTTCTTATGCACACCCTTCCAAATTGCAAACAACTACAGTTTTCTGAACCATTTAAGAAGTATCATCTATGAAATAAATAAGAGAGTGAAGTTTTATAAAGAGACTGAATTCCCACCTATGCGGGAATGACAGATATTAGCAAGAGTAGGTAGTTTTAAACTCGTACGCGGTTGGACGACCTTCATCTGGCCATACATCACGCTCAAATCGGTAATGACGATACGCTTCTAGGAACTCATCGGTAAAGACAGGTTTTAAGAAATCGTTATCACGAATAAGTGACTCTAATGAACCACGAAGGGTATGCGGCATTTGAGGGATCCCTTTTTCACGGATTTCATCCAATGAAAGCTCGTACAAATCTTCATCCATTGGACCGATAGGGATCTCTTTGTTTTGGATGCCATCAAGACCTGCCATCATCATAACGGCAAAGGCAAGATAAGGACACGCCGTAGAATCAGGGAAACGCATCTCAATACGTGTTGCTTTTTCACCTGCACCATAAGGGATACGGCATGATGCTGAACGGTTTTGAGAAGAGTAGGTCAAAACGCTTGGTGCTTCAAATCCCGGAAGCAATCGTTTGTACGAGTTGGTCGTTGGGTTGGTAAAAGCTGCCACTGAACGCGCGTGCTTAAAGATACCACCTACGTAGTTGAGACCCATTTCAGAGATATTGGCGTAGTTCCCCTCTTTGTAGAAAAGGTTTTTGCCCTCTTTCCAAAGTGATTGGTGAACGTGCATACCATTCCCATTGTCCCCAAACATTGGCTTAGGCATAAATGTAGCCGTTTTACCATTAAGGTGTGCCACCATTTTGACCACGTATTTGTATTTTTGGACGTTATCGGCTGCACCAATGATGTCGGAGAAGACCACACCAATTTCGTGTTGTCCTTGCGCTACTTCGTGGTGACCCAACACCACTTCAAGACCCACTTGTTCCATCACTTGCATCATTTCCGCACGGATATCAACACCCGAATCGGTTGGCGCTACGGGGAAGTAACCCCCTTTTGTCCCCGGACGGTGACCGGAATTGTAATTATCGGGATAAGGATTATTGGAGTTCCAGCCACCCTCTTCGGTATCGATTTTATAACCCGCTTCATTGATATTATCCACAAAAGTGACAGAATCAAACATAAAAAATTCATTTTCAGGGCCAAAATACGCTGCATCGGCAATCCCTAAAGACTCCGCGTGTTTAAGGGCAGCTTTTGCAATGGAACGTGGGCAACGCTCATACGGTTGTTTTTTGTAAATATCAAATACATCACAGAAAACAATAACGGTTGGATCAGCCGTAAAAGGATCCATAAAGGCTGAACCAGCATCAGGGATAAGCAACATATCTGATTTATTGATTGGTTGCCATGCGTCGATGGATGAACCATCAAAAGGTAAACCACCCTCGAAATGACCTGCATTAACCGCGCTCATTCGGTAAGAAACATGGTGCCATGCACCTTTAATGTCTGTAAATCTAAAATCTACAAATTGAACATCATTTTCTTTACAAAAGGTAAAGAACTCATCGACACTGTTTACAAATTTTCCCATACATCTCACCTCTAAAAAATAAAGTTCAAGCAGTATAGCAAATTAAATGTTAATTCTAAAAAAGTAAAGTGCCTAAAATTTAACCATGGCTCGATCTCTGTTGCAATAAGTGGCACCGTACTCATATCCAACACTGCGTGCAAGAGCCTGCGCTTCGTGCGTAAACAGCCCCACTTGATCGGGACGATGGGCATCCGAACCAAAAGTAATGGGGATTTCAAGTTCAGCAATGACCTCCAATAAGGAGGGAGAGGGATAGATCTCTTCTACGGGTTTTCGCAAGCCTGCAACATTAATCTCTATGGTCATATTGGCTTTTTTAATCGCTAAAAGGGCATTTTTTGCCAAGATTCGTACATCGGTTTTGGGGAAAAATTTAAATACCTTGAGCAAATCCAAATGCCCTACAATATCGAAACGGCCACTTTTTGCCATCTCCTCAATCAATTTAAAATAGCGAATGTACATCTCATCGCTCTCTACTTCTTGATAACGATGAAAATACTCAGGGTTATCAAACCCCCACTGATCGATAAAATGGACACTTCCAATACGGTAATCACAGGGTCGATTTAAGACACTTGGCTCCATATAATTGGGTAAAAAATCGACTTCATATCCCAACAAAATCGTTATGCGATCACGATACTTCTCTTGGGCTTCACGAATCCACCGTTCATACACCCCCATTTGGGAAATGCTCATCCGATATTCAGGGTCAAACCGTATGGGAGCATGATCCGAAAAGCCAAAATACTTCGTTCCCACCGCAATAGCAGCTTCAACATATTCATCTACCGTTCCTGTGGCGTGGTTACATAATACCGTATGATTATGGAGGTCAATTGTCATTGTCATTTCCTATTCAAAAAATAATCATTTTCATGTTATTATAGTGCCATCTTTTCCATTAAGGTAGCTAACAATGACCCAAGAAGAACTGGATGCGTTTATGAACGAAGAGAATGAGACCCTTGTTACCATTCAAGAAAATGAACCCAATAGGGTTAGAATGGTCGATCTTATCGAGACCATAAGTGAAGAAGTCTCTTTAAGTGAGCATTATATTGCTGATATTGCCACTATTATTGATGCGAATATCGCCCTTTTGACTACATTAACCCTAAAATTTCCCAATGTTGAAAGTTTTGAAACACAACTTGCTGCCAATCGTGATGCCAAAAAAAGTGTTGGTCTTTTGACCCTTACCCTTAAAGAGATTGCACTTCAATTATAACTACACGTGCATACGGTAAAATTAGGGATAAAAATTAATACGAAACGGGTAAAAAGCGTTTGAAAAAAGTAGAACTCCTCTCCCCTGCGGGGAATTTAGAAAAATTAAAAATCGCTATTGATTATGGTGCTGATGCGGTGTATGGGGGGGTGAGTCACTTCTCCCTTCGTATCCGTTCGGGCAAAGAGTTCGATTTGGAAAGCTTTAAAGAGGGGATTGATTATGCCCATGCACGGGGAAAAAAGGTCTATGTGACCATCAACGGTTTCCCTTTTAACTCCCAACTCAAACTTCTTAAAGAACATATCGCCACCATGGCTGCCTTAGAACCCGATGCGTTTATTGTGGCTACTCCCGGAGTGCTAAAACTTGCACACCAAATCGCCCCTCATATCCCATTGCATCTCTCTACTCAAGCCAATGTGATGAATATTTTGGATGCTCAAGTCTACTACGACATGGGGGCGCGTCGTATCATCGCTGCACGCGAAATTTCCCTCAAAGACCTCAAACAAATCAAGCAAGAACTCCCTGAATTGGAGATTGAAGTGTTTGTCCATGGTTCGATGTGTTTTGCCTACAGCGGACGCTGTCTCATCTCTACGCTCCAAAGCGGTCGGGTTCCCAATCGAGGCAGTTGCGCCAACGATTGCCGCTTTCCTTACGAAATGTACGCTGCTAATCCCGATACGGGGACGCTGTTTAAACTGGTGGAAGATGAAGGGGTCGGAACCTATATCATGAATTCCAAAGACCTCAATTTAGCCAGCCATATCCAAGAGATTTTGGATGCAGGGTGCATTGACTCGGTTAAAATTGAGGGGCGCACCAAAGCTCCGTATTATGCGGCAATTACGGCCAAAACGTATCGTCGTGCCATCGATGACTATTATGACCATACCTCCGATGCCCAAAGTTACCAAAAAGAGTTAGGAACCATGCAAAATCGGGGATTTACCGATGCCTATTTGGTCAATCGCCCTTTTGAAAAACACGATACCCAAAATCTTGATTACACTATGATGATGGGAACGCACCAAGTGTCAGGGATGGTCGATGGTTCAGGAGAGTTTTTTGAGTGCAAATACAAAACGTTTCCCAATGATACCATGGAGATCGTCGCCCCTCGTGATGCGCTGATTGAAGCCATTGACAACGCAATCGGTACAATTGAATACCATGAGGGTCAGTGGATTATCCGTTTCAAACAACTCCTTGCGGAAAATGGTAAAGTATGGGATCAAATTCACAGTGGGAATCTAAACCGTTTTACCCTCCCTGGTAAACTACCCCCCTTTACCTTTTTTCGGATCCCTGCGACCGAAGCGATGGGGATAGGGACGAGGTGTTAATACCGTCATTCCCGCGAATCCAGCGAATATCCCACTCTTGGGGAAGTGATGATAGTCTTATAGCTGTCAATCGTAGATTCAGACGTAATGTCAGTAATGTTAATTTTACAAAAAAGGAAAAAAATGAAATTTGTCTCCATCATTATGGGAAGTAAAAGTGATTATGAGGTGATGAAATCGTGTTCGGATACCCTCGAAGCGTTTGGCGTGTCGTACGAACTGATCATCTCCTCCGCACATCGAAGCCCTGAACGTACCAAAGAGTACATTACCACCGCTGAAGCCAAAGGGGCGCAAGTCTTCATCGCTGCAGCGGGAATGGCTGCCCATTTGGCGGGCGTATTGGCATCTAAAACGACCAAACCCATCATCGGTGTCCCCATGAAAGGGGGCGCAATGGATGGAATGGATGCGATGCTCTCCACCGTCCAAATGCCTGCAGGGATGCCGGTTGCTACGGTCGCCATCGGCAAAGCAGGGGCGATTAACTCCGCGTACCTTGCTATGCAAATTTTGGCATTGGAAAACGATGACTTGCGGATGAAACTCCAAGAAGACCGTATCGCCAAAGCCAAACAAGTGGAAATGGATTCCTTAGAGATCGAAACCATCCTCTAAATGACCATTCAACCAGCGTGCATCGGGTGTATCGCGTCTCAAGCACGTCGTGTGTGTGAAGCGATCGGTGCGGATGCACCGCTTACCCATACTATCACTACTGCGATTGATGATGCCCTGCAACACGCCGATTTTACCCTCTCACCACCCGTAATCGCAGCACCTTTATACGAAAAAATGGGGCAGCTTGCGGGAAAAATCGACCTCTATGATGCGCAAAAAGCCCATGCCACGCAACAAGCACGCCATTACCTCCCCTTGTGTGACACCGCTATTTCCCACAGTGATGATCCTTTTGTCGCGATACTCAAAACGGCGGTGGTGGGCAATGTGATCGATTTAGCCGCTGAAGTACATTTTGATCTGCATGAAGCGATCACTTCGGTGTATCATACCCCTTTTGCCCATGATGATACAAATAGACTCAAAATTCGCCTCTCCCAAGCAACCACCCTGTTGTATATCGGGGATAATACGGGGGAACATCTCTTTGATAAACTCGCTATCCAACACCTCACAACATTGTTTCCTCAATTAAAGATCACCTATATGGTACGGGGTCATTTCATCATTAATGACGTAACGATGGTCGAAGCACGTGACGCACAGATCGAAACGGTGTGCGATGTAATGAACAGTGGTGTCCCCACGCCGGGATTTGTCTACGATCGTGCCACACCCCAAGCGCAACACCTTTTTGATACCGCAGAGGTAATTATTGCCAAAGGGATGGGTAATTATGAGTGTATGACCCCTGTGATGCGTCAGGATATTTGTTTTTTACTCAAAGTCAAATGCGCCGTCGTTTCCCAATCCCTAGGACAAGAGATTGGGGCGATTATTTGTAAGATGTGATATATGGCGATACGAAAAATATCTTCCGTACAATAATTTTACGTGTAGGAGATGAAAAACTCTTCCAATGCTGAAGCTTCCATTGGTTTGGCGAAATGGTATCCTTGGACTTCATCGCATCCGAAATTTTTTACAACTTCTAGGATTTCTTGATTTTCAACCCCTTCGGCGATGGTTAAAAGGTTGAGATTTTTAGACATTTGTATGATGGTTTGAACAATGATAGCATCCTCTGGATTGTTTAAAATATCACGAATAAAGGATTGGTCAATTTTGAGTTTATCAACGGCGAACCGTTTGAGATAGGCAAGTGAGGAATACCCTGTACCAAAATCATCGATTGAGAGTTGCACACCCAGTGCTTTGAGATTTCGGATGGATTGGAGGGTTTTTTCAGCATCGTGCATCATAACCGATTCGGTCAGTTCAAGTTCGAGCCATTTTGGATCAAGTTGGGAGGAGATGAGGGCATTTTTAACCACGTCTTCGAGATTGCCTCGTTTAAACTGCATCGCCGAAATATTGACCGCAACACAAATCTTGATCCCTTGTTCATGCCAAAGGGCAGCTTGACGACACGCCTCTTCGATGACCCATTGACCGATTTGGACGATCATCCCGCTACTTTCGGCAATCGGAATAAAGCTCATCGGCGGTATCATTCCACGTTGTGGATGTTGCCATCGTATCAATGCTTCAGCTCCGGTAATTTTATTTTTCGCCAAATCAATCTGCGGTTGATAAAAAAGGACAAATTCGTTATTTTTCGTAGCAGATTTCAGATCATTTTGAAGCTGAAACACTCCGATTTGATTATAATTCATTTGTTGTGTATATAAGCAATGGGTATTTTTACCCAGCTCTTTTGCTCTGTACATTGCCGTATCGGCATTTTTTAGAAGCACTTCAAAAATATCGCCATGATCGGGATAAATGGCTATACCAATAGACCCAGAGACAGAGAGGGTATGCGTAGTGATTTCAACCGGTTTAGCCAGTTCTTTCAATATTTTTTCGGCTGTTACTGTTATCGCTGTTTCATCATATATCTCTGAAAGAATAATCAAAAACTCATCTCCCCCCTGACGGCTGATAGTATCATTTTCTTGGGTACATAGTTGTAGCCGTGAGGCAATCGTTATAAGAAGAAGATCCCTAGCAGAGTGTCCAAGTGAATCATTTATATCTTTAAATCCATCCAAATCGATGAATAAAAATGCGGCTTTAGCTCCTACCCGTTTTGTTTGAGCGATAATTTGTTGCGCTCTCTCTTTAGCCAAAACACGATTGGGCAGTTGCGTGAGTCCATCGTGATGTGCCATATGTTTAATTTTTTCCTCACTGGCTTTACGCTCGGTGATGTCTAAGGATACCCCTATAAAGCGTATGGGTTTCCCAGTTGCATCATAATGTGGTTCCCCCCGTTCATGTATGTACTTAATCCGTCCATCAGGAAACAATAACCGATGCTCTACATCATAAACCGAGCGGTTGAGTAGGGAGTCGTTATACATTTTAATGACTAGTTCTCTATCTTCAGGATGTACCGTTTCAATGAATGCTTCAAAAGTCGCTGGAAAATATTCTTTATCAATTTCCCAAATACGGTACGTTTCATCCGACCACGTGAGCATATCATTCACCATATCCACATCCCAGTTACCAACATGGGCGATACGCTGAGCCTCTTTGAGGCTTTGCTCACTCTTTTCAAGAACCATTTCTATGTGCTTTCTTTCCGTGACATCGCGACCTATCCCCAACACGCTGATAATCTTTCCCGATAAATCACGTTCAGGCGCAAGATTTACTTCATGATATTCGGTATTTCCCTCTTTTGTCGTAACTGTTTGTGCTACGGTTATTATTTCTCCAGTTACAGCTACTTGCAATATGGCGGCTTTTACCGCACCATGCGCGTCGGGGATCAACGTTCCGATCACTTCAGCAGCTGATTTACCCAATGTCCGCTCATAGACGGGATTAATATAAAGATGTCGTCCCTCGCAATCCCATCGTCCGATATTATCAGGGAGATTTTCCGCTAGAGAGTGAAAAGCACGTTCACGTGATACCAATTCAAATTCCATTCGTTTTTGCTGGGTAATATCATGACCAATGATTAATGCTCCAAATATCTCGCCATTTTGATTTCGCTCAGGGATGAATCGGATGTGATGTATTTGGGCAGGTAGGTCAGGTGCTGCTAAAGTTGTTATGTCCATCTCGTTTATTGTGTCGGTTGCGATGGTGTGTGCTAGCGTGTCTTGAAAACGTTGTGCCTGATGAGCATCTTCAAAAAACTGGCTTCCATGGGTGTCTTACCCATGAGAATGGATACTGCCTCTTTGCCCCCAACACGCTCTAATACGGGTGAGACATACGTCACACGACAGTCACGATCGTAGCGTAAAATACTATCCGGCAAACTGTCAACGAGGGTACGGTATTGCTCTTCTTGAAGGGCAATCTCATCTTCCATCCGATAGCGTAACGTGTTATTTCGTCCAATTCCCAGTATACTAACCAGTTTTTTAGTTTCATCGTATTCAGGTATCAAAATAACATCGTGTATCTCCGTAACACCATTTTCACCTGACATCTTTTGCTGTATGTATACGTTTTTTTTGGTTGCTACGACCTGAGTTATTGCTTCGGTGAGGTGGGTATTATCTTCAGGGATAAGGGTACCGATCACTTCAGACGCAGTTTTACCTAATGTCCGTTCAAGCGCGGGATTGATATAAAGAAATCGCCCCTTAGTGTCCAACTTCATGATATTATCAGGGAAGTTTTCGGCTAAAGAGCGAAACAGTTGTTCCCGTTTTAATAACGCTTTTTGTATCTCTATGTTCTCAGTACCATCACTAATGTCTCTTGCGATCCCTGCAATACGATGTATCCGTCCATTTTTATCCCGAATAGGGGAGAGAACCGAATGCAATGTTCTCACCCCTGATGGTTCAGAATATTCACCGATAAAATGGGTTTTAGCCCCCGCATTGAGACAAGAGGTATATTTTTGGATGAGGGTTTGTCTAAACGCTTGGTTTTCCAGTTCATCGACATACTGCCCGACAATCGCTTCTTTGGGAAGCCCCATACCTTTATAAAAAGCCGTATTGATATCCAAATGGATAAAACGACGATCGTCAGTTACTTCAACCAAATAAATAATGTCGTTACTGTTGTCAAAAATTTCATTGCAATAAGGGTGATATGTTGATTGTTCTGTGTGTTGTTTCATTATTGACATCGACACCTGCTCCATATATGTGTAGATTGAGTGGTAGTTTTTTTATGATACTGTTCAAACGTTAAAACTTCATTTCAGTGTAGTAAAAAAGTTTTTGGAAGTTAAAAAAAACGCATACAAGCCGAGTTTTTCGATGTTTTTAATAAAATTATTTTATCACAAAAAATCACACTAAATATAAGAAATTTTACTAAACCTATCTAAAATATTCCTTAAAATAGTAGATTTTGAAACAACTCTTTTTTTAGCACGGTAAAAAAGAAACAGAAATGACCAAAGTGGTTTACGCTCTTTCAACAACACAAGATCTACTTGAAAGAAATTGCGTATTCGTTATGGGTCGCATTCCCCCCCCCTTTATATCATCTCCACCCAAGCTCACTTTGGCTATAATACCCCACTTTTTTACAGGGATTTTAGTATGCTAACCTTTGGTGATATGCTTTTAAAACTACAACAATTTTGGAATGATCAAGGGTGTGCTATCGTCCAACCTTACGATATTCCTGCGGGTGCGGGGACGTTTCACCCTGCTACGTTTTTACGCTCACTGGACTCTCAACCATGGTCAGTGGCGTATGTTGCCCCCTCACGTCGCCCGACCGATGGACGCTACGGTGAGAACCCCAACCGTTTGGGGAGTTACTATCAGTTTCAAGCGTTGATCAAACCCTCTCCGGAAAATATCCAAGAGCTGTATCTCAAAAGTTTGGAGTATTTGGGGCTGAACCTCAAAGATCACGACATTCGTTTTGTGGAGGATAACTGGGAATCACCTACCTTGGGTGCATGGGGACTTGGATGGGAAGTGTGGCTTAATGGGATGGAGGTGACGCAGTTTACCTATTTCCAACAAGTAGGCGGTATCGCGTGTGATCCCGTTGCAGTCGAAATCACCTACGGAACGGAACGTCTAGCCATGTATCTCCAAGGGGTCGATACGGTCTTTGACATCGTATGGAGCGAAAACCACTACGGCAAAACCCTCTACCGTGACATCCACAAAGAGGGGGAGATTGAGTTTAGTAAATATAATTTTGAAATCGCCGATACTGCCATGCTCTTTGCCGAATTTGAATCCAAAGCCACTGAATGTAAACGATGTCTTGATGCAGAGCTACCGCTTCCCGCCTACGATTTGTGCATGATGGCATCCCATACGTTTAATACCCTCGATGCCCGCAAAGCCATTTCGGTCACCGAACGGGCGAACTATATTTTGAAAATTCGTGAATTAGCAAAAGGGTGTGCGGAACTGTACAAATCGCAAGAAGAAGCACGTATCGCGCGGGTAAAAGGGTAAGAGTACGGCCTTTAACCCACCTACCTTTTTTTGGATAGGTGGATTACATCATTAGCTACGAGGTCGACTATCCGAACGGCTTCCACCGCTAAAACTACGTGAACGCTCTCCGCGATCAGATGATCCAGCACCTGCGGCATTACGGTCGTTATTACCACGGTAACCACCACCACTACGCTCACCACCAGCAGCATTACGGTCATTGTTACCACGGTATCCGCCACCGCTTCCGCCACGGTTATTGTTACCACGGTATCCACCACCACTTGGGCGACGACCATTGGAACTTCCCCCACGACTCTCAAGATTACTCAAGATTTTATCCAAACGCTCTGCGGCAATCCCAATTTGGTTAGGGCCTGCAACGGTGTTACGCTCCATCAAAACCGAAATCAATTTATACGCAATTTGCTCTTGGTCGAAATCTTCTTTGAGGGCATCCAAAATTTTATGCGCTTCATCATAAATATGTTGTTTTTCAATTTCTGCCAAAAGACGATTGACTTGAGAATTTTTAACATCAATTTTACTTGGGATATACGCGTGCTCCATTTTGGTACCCACTTTCGCACGGATACGTTGAAGCTCCTTGAATTCCAAAGGGGTCACAAGGGTAATAGCTACCCCTTTTTTACCTGCGCGTCCGGTACGACCGATACGGTGAACGTAACTTTCAGAATCAAACGGGATATGGTAGTTAAATACGTGGGTAATGCCATCGATGTGCAATCCGCGCGCGGCTACGTCGGTTGCGATCAATACATCAAACGCATCGGATTTAATCCCTTTGATAACGCTCTCCCGTTGACGTTGTTCCATATCACCATGAAGCCCTTTTGCCGAATACCCTGCGGCAGAGAGAACATTGGAGAGACGATCAACCTCTTTTTTGGTACGACAAAATACCACCGTTTTTTTCGCATCTTCCGCATCCATCAAACGGATAATCGCATCATCACGCTCTGATTCTTCGATCACATAATATTGTTGAGCAATATCGATATTGGTCGTCTCTGATTTGGTAATAGAAGCAAAAAATGGGTTCACCAAAATACGCTCAGCAAGATTTTTAATCGGTTGAGGCATGGTTGCTGAGAACAACAAGGTTTGACGTTCTGTGGGAAGATAGGTGAAAATTTCGTTAATATCGTCCAAAAAGCCCATATCCAACATCTCATCAGCTTCATCCAAAATAACCATTGAAGGGGAGAATCCTTTGAGCATATCACGACTTAACATATCAAGCAATCGTCCCGGAGTCGCGATAATGACTTGCGCACCACGGTCAATAAGATCCAATTGACGATTGTACGAACTTCCCCCATAAATCGTGACCGTTCGCGCACCCAAATGTTTACCGTATTTGAAAATTTCATCACTGACTTGATTAGCAAGTTCACGGGTTGGGGTGATGATAAGGATCTCAATCCCCCCTTTGAGGTGCATTTTATTCAATGCAGGAAGTCCAAAAGCAGCGGTTTTACCCGTACCCGTTTGGGCTTGACCCACAACGTCACGACCTTCCATAATAACAGGGATAACCATCGCTTGGATCGGGCTTGGAACTTTAAAGCCCGCATAATCAATACTTTGCATAATCTCTTTACGAAGCCCAAAAGCGGCAAAGGTTGGAAGATTTTGATCGACCACTTCTAATTCTGTTTCTACGTTGTTCATTCTATACCTTTGTGTGTGTACGTCGCGCCAACCAAAAAAGGAATCCGTTTTTCACGAATGAAAATATTTCCTAAAAAGCCCATGTTGCTATGCTGTATGACGATGACGTTGAAGTGTGTGTCCTCTTGGACGACAAATTTTCAGAGAGTTATTCTCTTACCATGGAAGGTACCTTAGTAAAGTTTTAGATTATTTAAAGCTTTACGAAGGCACCCAAAAATTTCGAGCGAATTATAGCTTACACAAACATAATTACTCCTGATAACATTACAATACTCAAAAATAAAGGGATTCTTTGATTTAAAATTGTTTAGTTTTCGGACTATTTTTTTTAAACTTTACCGATTATACTTTTCAAAATTATTATTTGGAGCGTTGAGTCATGGTTAATGTACGTATCGAAAAAGAGTGTGGTTGTTTCAAACGAAGTGGAATGCCATCAATCAAAGCATTTGAGAACAAAGATGAAGCCCTTACCGAAGCACAGACTTGGGCAGAAGAGATGAATGAAACTTTTTGTAAAAAACACAACTTTTCAGTGATCGAAGAGGGAGATGATCTCGTCCTTAAAGTAGCAATGAACTAAGACACCCTAACGGTGTCGATCCAGCCACACCATAAGCCCTTTTTGTCCATGGAGGCGGTTTTCTGCCTCTTGGAAAATAACACTTTGATCCCCTTCTAATACCGCTTCACTCACCTCTATTCCTCGATACGCCGGCAAACAATGCAAAAAGATCGCATACGGATGCGCCAATTGCATGAGGGTTTCATCGACCATGTAGCCTTTAAAATCCTCTAACCGCTGTGCTTTTTCCTCTTCTTGACCCATCGAAATCCACGTATCGGTGGTTACCACCGTTGCCCCTGCGATGGCAACTTGCGGATCATGCGTAAAGGTAAGGGTCGCACCGCTTTGGGCTGCAATTTCCAACGCCTCATGAACAATCACAGGATCGCATTCGTATCCCACGGGGGTGGCAACGCGCAATTTAAAGCCCAATTTTGCGGCTAACATCAACCACGAATGGGTCATATTGTTACCATCTCCGATGTACGCGACGATGGGATTTTCATGGCGACCACACTCCACCATTGTCATATAATCTGCCAATAATTGAACGGGATGGTAACTATCACTGAGACCATTAATAACAGGGACGTGAGAATAGGCAGCAAACTCTTCAAGCTTAGTATGCTCGTACGTGCGAATCATGACCATATCGCTCATCGAAGAGATCACCCGTGCGGTATCTTTGACTGCCTCGCCACGCCCCAAATGGATGTCACGGTTGGATAAAAACAGCGCATGACCCCCCAATTGAAACATCCCTGTCTCAAAGCTGACCCGCGTACGGGTAGAACTTTTTTCAAAAATCATCGCCAAGGTTTGTCCCGCCAAATAGGGGTGAGGTCGTTTGGCCTTTTGGGCTTGTTTAATCTCCAAAGATAAATCGATAATCTCCAAGATCTCTTCTTTGGTGTACTCTTTTAACGTTAAAAAATGTCTCACGTTTGTCCTTCCCTGCAAAAAGTAATCATAGCATAAAGTTATTTTATTAGGATAACCGTTGCGCCACTTCTTTGGCATGATAACTAATGATAATATCCGCACCCGCACGCTTAAAGCCCACCATGGTCTCCATCATCACCCGATTATAATCGATCAATCCCGCTGCTCCTGCGAATTTAAGCATCGCATATTCACCACTCACATTGTAAACCGCTAAGGGGAGATTTGAGGCTTCGCGAATATCACGGATAATATCCAAATACGCCAACGCGGGTTTTACCATCAAAATATCCGCCCCTTGCGCTTCATCGGTAAGGCTTTCACGAATCGCTTCACGACGATTTGCAGGATCCATTTGGTAGGTGGAACGATCACCAAAACTGGGAACCGATTCTGCTACATCTCGAAAAGGACCATAATAGCCACTGGCAAATTTGGTCGAATAGCTCATAATGGGGAGATTTTCATACCCACCCCCATCCAGCGCATCCCGTAATGTCGTAATAATCCCATCCATCATCCCCGAAGGAGCAATCATATCCACACCCGCCCTAGCATGTACCAGTGCTTGCTGTGCTGAGATTCCAAGCGTCAGATCATTATCTACCGTTTCATGCACATGATCCAAAATGCCACAGTGACCATGGTCGGTATATTCACAAAAACACAGATCCGTAACGACAAACATTTTGGGATACGCCCGTTTAATCGCCCGTACTGCTGTGGCAATAATCCCATGGTCGCATAAGGCATCGCTTCCAATGGAATCTTTGACTTCAGGGATACCAAAAAGGAGAATGGAATTTAGTCCCAAGGCTTGAAGCACGTCGCACTCTTTTAAAATCTCATCCAACGACATCTGATAGACACCGGGCATCGAGGCGACTTCGGTTTTGATCCCCTCTCCCGGACGAACAAACAACGGATAGATAAAATCATTCACGCTCACATGCGTTTCACGGACAAGGTGACGTAAATGAGGATTGAGTCGAGTACGGCGAAAACGGTTCATTGGTACCATCCCAGTGGAAAAAATAAGGGTGAAATTGTATCAAGGGTTTAATTAATAATCCATTTTTAAAAAACAACGATTATAATACCCACCATGAAAACCTTCTCACCCACTTTTGAAAAATCCTCCATCGCCAATCTCCCCACTGAGTATGGTCACTTTAAGATCCGTGCTTACAAAGAGGGGTGTCAAGAACATTTGGCGATTTTTACCGACCATTTCGAGCAAGTGGATGCGCCACTGGTACGTATCCACTCACAATGCCTCACCGGCGATACCTTTGGAAGTATCAAATGTGACTGCAACAATCAGCTTCACAAAGCATTAGCCCTCATCGCAGCTGAGGGGGGGATGGTAATTTATCATGCCCAAGAGGGGCGTAATATTGGGTTGCTCAATAAACTCAATGCCTACGCACTCCAAGACCAAGGGCGCAATACCATTGAAGCCAATGTCGAGCTGGGCTTTGCCCCCGATCAGCGTACCTACGATGTCATCCAAGAAATTTTCAACGATTTTGGTCTTACAAAGATTCGTCTTTTGACCAACAACCCTGCTAAAGTCTCGGTGGTCGAAAAGCTAGCCATTGAAATCGTAGAGCGTATCCCCGTAATTATCGATGCAAACCCGTACAATGCGGGATATTTAAAAACCAAAAAAGAGTGTATGGGGCATCTTCTTGACTAATTTACATCGCCAACTGAACCAACACAGCATTACCGTTCCTGAGAATTTTTTTACCAAAGCGCAACGGTACAAAACGCTTTTGATGCAATGGAATAAAATCCATAACCTTACAGGGGTAAAAAACGACGCGCAACTGGATGAGTTTATCGTAGATGCCATCGCCCCCATCACCTTTTTGCCCCCTATTGCCAACGCTATGGACATCGGAACAGGGGCAGGATTTCCCGGGATGATGTTGGCATTTGCCCTCCCTAATACCCATTTTACGTTGGTTGAGCCGCTCCATAAGCGGGCTAGTTTTTTGCAATTCATTAAAGCCGATTTGGCACTGACCAATGTGGAGGTAAAAGCAGTTCGGGTGGAACAGCTGCCTGTGTCCCCCTACGATTTGATCACCTCCCGTGCGGTGACCGATACGCAGATGCTTTTAAAACTCTCTCGACCGTTTCAAAAAGAGGGGTCACTGTTGCTGTTTTACAAAGGGGAAAAAGTGTATGACGAAGTCGACCCTTCATTGAATTACGAAATTATTCAACAGCATCACCGCAACTATCTCCTCATTAAGGCTTAAAGGTGTTTAAACTTCTCTTTTTTGTGGGTATTCTTACCCTCATCTACTTTATGTTTTTTTCCAAACGCAAAGAATTTTCCCCCAAAAAACAAGAAAAAGCGATGGAAGAGGCGATGATCCCCTGTGATACGTGTGGTGTCTATGTCCAAGCCAAGGAGACCCTGATGAGCAGTGGAAAACACTATTGCTGTTCCCAATGTTTGGAAAAGCGGTCATGATCCTTTTTGGTCATCCCCTTATCCCTTCTGAAAAATTCTATCGGATTGATTCGATTGAGGCTCTTTTGCATACTCCCTCCAATGACATGGTCGTTTTTCCTTTTAGCTCTCATCCCCATTATCTGGCATTAATGCACCATCTTCGTACGAATCATGTCCGTTTTGCGCTGGAGATTGAGACCATCGACCAAGCGGTCATCGGTGAGAATCTTCGCGCCCACTACCTCATCGTACAACCAAAAACGGGAGAAGCCATCCAAAAAGTTGCCGAACACTACCTCTTCGATGCCAAAATTTTGGGCTATTGTGCGGATGAATCATCCCTTGAATCGCTTATTACAATGCGACTGGATGGGGCGATTTTTCCGGATGCACTGGTGAGCGTGTAGTTTTTTATCCTTTCAGCATAACGTAATTGTGTACGTCGTACAATGGAAATAATTGTTAATGAATGGTTAACAAAAAATTCCAAAGGGGTTTCATTATGCACTCACAAACCGAAAATAAAGAGCTTATGGCACAGGGGTGGAGTTCATTCACCAAACATTGGGGCATTGGTATTGGGGCTACCTTAGTTCAGTCACTGATATTAGGGAGTATGCAAAACATCCCTTATATTGGAATTATTCTTTATATCTTACTTGTAGGTGTATTCACGTTTGGTTTAGTCACGGTTAATCTAGCCATTTCCAGAGGAGAAAACCCTCAAATTTCGCAACTTTTTTCAGGGTTTAGCCTCTTTTGGAAAATATTGCTTACTTTTTTAATTCAAATAATTTTTATTATCTTATGGGCGTTATTACTCATTATTCCCGGAATTATTGCCGCCTATTCGTACGCCATGACGTTTTATATTTTGGCAGATAATCCAACAATCAAACCTTTGGAAGCTATTGCTCAAAGCGAGATGATGATGAATGGAAATAAAGCCAAACTCTTTTTTCTTTCTCTCCGTTTTATGCTTTGGATTATTATCCCCATTATGCTATCAGGAATTGTTTTTGCCATGATAATTCCCCATGCAGCCGCACTCGTTGTAAAAGTGCTTATTGTTATGCTTGTAATTGCCATGATTGCAGGGATACTTATTTTTTCCTCTTATGTGGGTATCACTTTTGCCAAATTTTACGACGATCTTAAAAAGAACCAACTCGCGCAAGAAGTGCCTCTAACATAAAAATCGAGCTGGATTCCCGCTCTCTAGGGAATGACGGGTTAGTTTCGCCACTCCCGTTGTAACCCTTTATCCAAACACGCCAAAATTTCATACCCTATCGTCCCCACCGCTTTGGCGTACTCATTGGCATTGTCAAAAATCAATAATTCCTCTGAATCACTCTCAAACGTGGCGCAATCCATCGAAATACGCCCCAAAAGAGCAACTCCATCAGGGGTATGATAGCGATTGGATGCCAATCGATCCAATCCATTCGCGTACCCCAAATCATACGTCGAGACCACGGTATCGCAGGGGGCTTCGTACAATCCATTGTATCCCACTCTCTCCCCTTTTTTAAGGACTCGGGTGGCAATCTTATCCCCCCATAATGATAATACGGGGCGCAAAGGGGGAGAGGGAAGGGTCGGATCCATCTCCAAACAGCCATACAGGGCAATTCCCACCCGTACCATATCATCGACACACGTTCTCGCGCGAAACGTCCCCGCAGAGTTGGAGAGGTGAAAACGGCACGTCCACCCATAACGCTTAGCATAACGTTGAGCTTTGGATTTGAGAGTATCAAAAAGGTGCCGTTGCCAAAACCACTCACTGCTTAACGCTTCGGCACTTTTGAGATGACTCATCACCCCCACACACTCCAATCCACACGCAGCGATGGTCTCAAACGCTTTTTCTAACTGATCGGGAGAAACCCCGTTGCGGTGCATCCCCGTATCAAGCTTCAACTCCACTTTTGTCCCTTTGGGGTACGCAGCAATCGACTCCAACGCATTGATGGCATAGTGGTATTTGGGATGGGGAGTATGCGCGATTTGACCCAAGATCAAAATGGTCTCAAAAAATTCTCTAATCGCATCGGCTTCTTTCTCCAGTCGTACCACGGCGTGTTTCACCCCGTATTCAGCGGCAGCTTGCGCGATCAAAACCGCCCCGTGACCGTAGGCATTGTCTTTTAAAACGACGGCAATTTTATCTTTTCCACCGACGTGATGTGCGATAATGTCAAGATTATGTATCAGTGCCTCTCGGCTTAATTTAATAGTTCCCATGAGGGAATTATATTCCAAGGATTGTTAATGCGCTATTTCCCTGCTGAATTTGAACTTCAAAGTTGTGTCCAACTCATTTTTCCCCATCCCCAAAGCGATTGGGTGCCGTATCTCGAAGAGGCGAGAGCGTGTTTTGTCACCATTGCCTCTTCCATCGCCCAACACCAACCCTGTATTATCGTGTGTGATGATGTCTCCCTCGTTCAATCGTATTTTACCCCCCATGAAAATCTCATTTTCATCCCCTACCAAACCGACGATACGTGGGCAAGAGATTGCAGTGCGCTGAGTGTCATCGATGACGAAGAGGATGAACCGCTGTTGTTGGATTTTACCTTCACGGGATGGGGAGGGAAGTTTGATGCATCACGCGATAATGCCATGAGTGCTTCTATCGCCTCCATCTACGCTGCCCCCATGGAAACAATCGATCTCATTTTAGAGGGGGGCGGTGTTGAGACCAATGGAAATGGATCGCTTTTGACCACCGCTGAATGTCTGCTCAACCCCAATCGCAATCCCCATTTGGATAAAGCAGGGATGGAAGATGCCCTCAAAACCCATTTCGGCGTAGAGCAGATTTTATGGCTCCATCATGGTTATTTGGCGGGGGATGACACCGACAGTCATATCGATACATTAGCCCGTTTTATCGATACCGATACGATTATGTACGTCAAATGCGACGATGTGACCGATGAACATTATGAACAACTAAAGCAAATGGAAGCAGAGCTACACGCCTTACGTGACATTGAGGGAGAGCCATTTAAGCTCATCGCGTTGCCGATGTGTTCCCCTGTCTGGTATGAGGGGGAGCGACTCCCTGCGACGTATGCCAATTTTCTCATCATCAACGATGCGGTATTGCTCCCCATCTATAACGATGTTCACGACCAAGAGGCAATTGCCCTCTGTGAAAAAGCGTTCCGTGGACGAAAAATCATCCCCATTGACTGTTCCATCTTGATCCGCCAACACGGGTCGTTGCACTGTGTGACCATGCAATTTCCCCAAGAGGTGTCGTTGCGACTCCCCTCTTAACACTAATGTAACACTTTTTTTTTAGACTGTCACCCTTATTATTCCAAAGGATTTTGACCGTATGAAAAAAATTACCCTACTCTCATTTGCCGCAACGCTTGCCCTTGCTGCTGAACCGACGGTTCTTCCCAAAGTCACCGTAGAGGGGACAGCGGATACAAGTGCTATTACCAACCTCTCTCCCGCAACCCAACACGCAGGCGATGCGGCTACCTTGTTAGCCGATGTACCGGGGGTGAGTTTGTACACCAATGGCAGTACCGCCTCTCTCCCTGTTATTCATGGAATGGCGGATGATCGTGTTAAAATTGACATCGATGGGATGACCATCACCGCTGCGTGTCCTAACCACATGAACCCTGCTTTATCGTACATGGATGCGTCTAAAATTGCTTCGATGGACGTTATGGCAGGAATTACCCCTGTCAGTTTGGGTGGGGACAGCATTGGGGGAACCATCGCGGTCAAATCCAAAGAACCTGTTTTTGCCAAAAATCCCAATGAAGTGATTATCACAGGAGATACTGGCGCGTTTTACCGTAGCAATGGTCATGCACGGGGTGCCTCACTCAATGCCGATGTAGCCAATGACACCCTCAGCGTCCGTTACTCAGGATTTATGGAAAAAACCGAAAACTACCGTGATGGCAATGGTCGTATCGTCAAAGGAACCCTCGCGCAACAACACAATCACGCCCTAACCGTTGCGTATAAAATCAATGAAGATAATATTCTCTCCCTTAAAGCGACGAAAACCTACGTCGATTTTGCCGGTTTCCCCAACGAGTACATGGATATGCTCAACAACACCTCCACCAATTTTAATGCCAGCTACAAAGGAAAAGTGGGGAAAGTACGACTAGATGCCAATGCGTACCAACAAAAAACCGATCATTATATGAACAAAATTTTAACTGAACGTACGGGAAATATGCCCATGTACACCCAAGCTAAAGAGCGCGGATACAATCTCAAAGCAACTATACCGCTCTCTGATGCACAAACCCTTAAAATGGGAACCGATTACAATCAATACCGATTAAACGACTGGTGGCCACCGGTCAGTGCAACCATTGGGGGGATGGGGAACGAAACATTTTGGAATATCAACGATGGTCGTCGTGATCGTTTTGGAGCCTATATCGAAACGGTCTCTCAATGGAGTGAGAAACTCTCTTCTAACCTTGGGATCCGTACCGATCGTGTCAGCATGAATACGGGCAATGTTAAAGGATACAATAGCACCATCAATGATGGAGCCGATGCCACCGCATTTAATGCCTTGAATCATCAAAAAACCGATAAAAATTATGATGTGACCGCAACCACCAAATACGAATACAGCAATACCAGTGATATTGAAGTAGGCTTTGCCCGAAAAACCCGTTCGCCTAATATCTATGAGCGTTACGCATGGGCAGGAGGTTATGGAAGTAACCCTCTAATCAGTGGCCCTATTGCGATGGATATGGCGATGGTGAACTGGTTTGGGGATGGAAATGGGTATGTTGGGAATATCAATCTTAGACCCGAAATCGCCAATACCGTTAGTGCGACCTTCGCCCTCCATGATAGTACCCAAAAAGAATGGGGGATTAAATTCACCCCCTACTACACCAAAGTGCATGATTACATCGATGTCACCGTGCTAGGAACCGCTACAGTCGGAGGGTATAGCGGTATCCGATTGCTCCAATTTACCAATACCGATGCCCACCTTTTTGGTGCCGATGTTTCGGGATATGCCAACGTATGGGATAATACTTCCTATGGAAAAGGAACCCTCAAATCGGTCATTGGGTACACACGGGGAATGCGGGATAATGGGGGGTCTTTGTACCACATTATGCCATTACACGCCAAAGTAAGTCTCGATCATCGTATGGGAGGATGGAACAGTGGTATCGACATTCAAGGCGTTGGTGCCAAAGATTCGGTCGATACACTGCGTAAAGAGCCTCTCACACCGGAGTATGCGTTGATCGATCTGCGCACAGGGTATCAGATCTCCAAAAATATCCAATGGGATGTTGCAGTGACCAATCTTTTGGATAAAGGGTATGCACTACCTCTGGGCGGTGTGGATGTTCTCAATTACGCCAAAACCACCTACACCCCATTACAAGGGATGGGTCGATCGTTTAATACGGCTCTAACGATCAAATTTTAAACCCATCTCGTCATGCTGAACACTCTCTGTCATGCTGAACGTGATTCAGCATCTCTCTTTTAGACCCTGAGTCAAGCTCAGGGTGACGGGGGGACTGTTCGGGGTGACGACACCCGTCATGCTGAACACTCTCTGTCATGCTGAACGTGATTCAGCATCTCTCTTTTAG
>JAVHOQ010000095.1:0-1228 GCA_036170115.1 Sulfuricurvum sp. | reverse complement strand
ACCCTGAATCGAGTTCAGGGTGACGGGGGGACTGTTCAGGGTGAGGGGAGAGACCCCGAACCTCAGGTTCGGGGTGACAAATGAATCAAAGTATTATTGTCTGCCCCTCACACACCGCACAGAATACGTACTTGCCTTAGAATTGGAGTTCGTACCGCCAAAGTCGAAATCGACGATCCGCGCGCTCGAATCAAAGTACACACTGGGCGAAGCAGACCAATACCAATCATCCGTCGCCGTATTTTTAAACCCTGCTTTAATGGCGGGATTATATTTGGTGTAATCCACGATGGTCAGTAGCTCAGGGTAGCTGGGTAATCGCCAGTCGCTGTAGCCATCCAATGTAAGATTTTCACAATAACTCTTTGCCCCTTCCCAATCTTTTTTGACGGTTTTGGCATCGCGGTTGTCTTGCCATCGAAGTCCTGTAGACGCGTCATAAAACGTACTGACAGTCGAATTGGGTTGCTGAGGAGCGACGTAGTGGGGCTTGGCTACTGTGACAACAGGTGCGGGTGCTTTAGGTGGAACGACTGTTTTAGTCGGGACGGTTGGGGTGGGTTTTGGAGTTTTAGCAAGAGCTTGTTGCAAACGTACTGCCTCTTCGGGGGTTCTGACACTAATATTGTAAATAGTGGGATTATAATTCACCGTACCTCTATCCCTTTGAACAGGAGACTTATTCCCTGTTGTTATTTCGGTGGAATTTGCAAAACTCAATGTGACCATCAAAAAAGAAACCAAAACGATTTTTTTCATCAATAATTCACCGTGTTCCCATTGCCTACTTGAACGGGGGATTTATCCCCTGTGTGGATGGTGTAGCTGTTTTTCGACCCTTCGCCACTGGATTTGGCTTTGGTTTTAAAATAGGGCAAAGAGTCTTTAACGCACGCGCGATAACTGCGATTATCTCCTGATTGGTGGGCTTTTAAGACCTGTTGCACCCGTTCCATTCCCCTTTGGTCATAGTCCATTCTCCTTTGAGATTGGCACTGATGAGCTTAACGCCCCCATTAACTCCTCCTGTGGTTTTGATGCTTGAGGTGGAATAATTCCCCTTTTGCGCCAAACCGCATAACTCTTCGATCATCGCCATGGTAGTATCGCCTGCGAATGCGTGGGTGACCATCATCATGAGAAGTATCTTTTTCATCTTCGCCCTTTTTTAGAAGCTGACCTTACGCACCCTTCAACTTCTGAAGCTCCAAATAAGCCATCCGATTTG
>JAVHOQ010000094.1:0-10051 GCA_036170115.1 Sulfuricurvum sp. | reverse complement strand
CTTTTAAAGTGCCTAATACAGGACGTCTTTAGGGTTTTTCAGGGCTGACTAAGTAGTTTTTTTTCATGGGAACCTCCGTTTGAGCTAAATTCTGATGCGATATTGTATCTCAGTTACCATCCACTTTCTTTAATGGCATTTTTTTATATCGTTGTCAAAACTCAAAATCTCTGACCCTTCTAACCGTTTTTTGGCACATAAGAGTGCATCGACAAAATCGATATTTTTGTTTTCGATGATGGATAACGTCTCAAAGAGGATAAGTTTGTCATCATTGATTACCCCCTCTAACGATAGGATTCGCTTTAGGTCATTAATAACCTCTTCTTTGGGGAGTTTATAAAATTTGCTAAGGACAAAAAAAGCTTCCATCACCACCGATTCAAGGATATAAACCGCTATCTCACCGTGTTCAATTCGCTGAAAAATCGCACTGCTTTGAGCTAAATGCTCTGCGTGGTCACCAACGAGAAAACGGATGATGATATTGGTATCAATGAGATAAACCATATTTTTCTCCCATCGCTTCCATCATGGCGGATTCTTTGGCTACACTAAGATCCTCTACCGCTTTTACCCGATTTTTATATTTTCCTGCCAAAGAGAGGATTGAGGTAGAGGAGGAAGCAGGATAGACGATGGCAACGGTTTTGTTGCGCCGTTTATCGACGATGCGAATCGCTTCGGTCAGTGTGGTCAAAATAGCAATGTTTTTTTGAATCTGTCCAACACCCATACTAATCATGTTTATGCTCCAATATATAGTTATTGTACTTATTATATATAAATAGGAGTGGGGTGTCAAGAGAGATTGAATTTCCGTCATTGCGGACTCGATCCGCAATCTTAGACCCTGAATCGAGTTCAGGGTGACGAGGGATAGATTCCGTATCAAGTACGGAATGACTTAGAGTGCTTTTGCCATAATGCGGTTTAAGCGTGTGATAAATCCTGCGGTATCTTCAAGGGTTTCACCCTCGTACAAGCGTGCTTGATCAAGCAACACGTGCGCTGCGTCATCAATAAGATTCATATCCGCGCTATCACTGAGCTTTTGGATCAACTCATGGTTAGGGTTGATTTGCAAGATGTATTTGATAGCAGGTGCTTCCATCCCGCCCATGCTTCCGAATTGTTTCATCATCTGCGCCATCATGTAGCCTGAATCTTCTTTGTCTACCTTGAGACACACCGCAGAATCGGTAAGATCAAAGGTCGTTTCGACTTTAGAGATACTCTCACCCAAAACGTTTTGGATTTGTCCGACAAACGACTCCATCCCTTTGGCTTTTTCTTCGTGTTCTTTTTTCTCCTCTTCGGACTCTTCGAGTTTGGCATCAACGACATTGATAAATTTATAATCGTTGTACTCGGTGACCATTGGGAAAACGATGGTATCGATCTCTTCGTTAAGGACAAGGACATCAATCCCTTTGGCTTTAAAACGCTCTAAGCTTGGGGAATTTTTGAGCATCGAAAGGGACATTTTGGCACTGATGTAATAGATCTCTTTTTTCTCAGCATCCACACCCTCAACGAATTGGCTAAACATGACCGGCGTATCGGAGTTTAGGGTATTGAGTTTAAGAAGCTCAAGAATTTTTTCACGGCTTCCCGTATCGCTGTAAAGCCCCTCTTTGAGGACATTACCGAACTCTTTGTAGAACGCATCGTAGGTTTGGGGATTATTTTGCGCCGTTTTTGCCAATTCACCCAACACTTTTTTCACCGATGCGTTTTTAATTTTGCTCATAACGCGGTTGCTTTGGAGGATTTCACGGCTGACGTTCAAGGGAAGATCGGCAGAGTCGATCACTCCTCGCAAGAAACGGAGGTAGGTCGGCATCAACTCTTTTTCATCATCGGTAATAAAGACACGGTTGATGTAGAGTTTGATCCCACTTTGGTAATCAACGCGGTACAAATCCATCGGTGCTTTAGACGGCACGTAGAAGAGGGTGGTGTACTCTAATGTCCCCTCTGCGCGGTTGTGCATCCAGAGTAATGGCTCGCTGGAATCGTGGGCGATGCTGGAGTAAAAATCTTTGTACTCTTCGTCCGAAATATCCGATTTAGCAATTGTCCACAATGCGTTGGCTTTATTGATTTGTTTGTTAACGGTCTCGTTATGCCCTTTTTCTTCCCCTTCTTCTGGGGCTACCCACTCCTCTTTGTCCATAAAAATAGGGAAGGGGATGTGGTTGGAGTATTTTTTGATAATGGTTTCGATGCGGTGGGTCTCTAAAAACTCTCCCTCATCGTCTTTGAGGTGCATGATGATAGTCGTACCATGGGAATCACGCTCTGCTGGTTCAAGATCATACTCACTGCCTGCCATGGATGACCATTTGTACGCTTGTTCTTCGCCGGCTTTACGGCTAATCACTTCGACTTTATCCGCGACCATAAACGCTGCGTAGAAACCAACCCCGAACTGACCAATCAAATTAGAGTCTTTTTTCTGATCACCTGAAAGTTTTTCCAAAAAGGCTTTCGTCCCTGATTTAGCAATGGTTCCAAGATTTTCGACCAAATCGTTCTCATTCATCCCAATACCGCTATCGGCGATGGTAAGGGTTTTGGCTTCTTTGTCAATCACAATGTCGATACGAGGGGAAAAATTGACACTTTTATACGCCTCATCGGTCAAGACCAACATATTAAGCTTATCGAGTGCATCAGAGCTATTTGAGACCAATTCACGAACGAAAATCTCTTTGTTCGAGTAAAGAGAGTGGATCATAAGGTGTAAGATTTGTGAGACTTCGGTTTGAAATTGATGTTTTGCCATGGGTGACATTCCTTGTAGATGATTTTTTGTGGTGTGATTGTAACAAAATAGTTTTAATAATGCAAGAAGTATCAACTAAGTTGAGTGTTATTGACTAATACTTTATCCGCGTTAAATAGAGACCATTATGAGGAGCGATGGCGGTGGTGTGCCGTTTCGTCCCCTTAAGCTGTTCGATGAGCTGTTCTTTGGTTGCTTTACCCGCAGAAATACGGAGTAAAAACCCCACCATAAGACGAATTTGCGCCCGTAAAAAACCATTCCCCTCAAACACAAGGACAAAATATCCCTTGTGATCGTACGCGTAAGCGCGATGGATAATGCGGGTAAAATGCCCCAAATCATTACCGCTTTTTTTAAACCGTTCAAAATCATGAGTTCCCACAAAACACCCAAGGGCATCGACGATCACGTCACGATTGAGTTGGGGGACGAAAGTAACAAAATTATCTTCAAAGGGATTACTTTTCCCCTCTTTGATCACATAACGATAGACCCGCCGTTTGGCACTGTAACGGGCATGAAAATCATCGTTTACCCATTCAATGCGCAAAATTCGTAGGGAGGAGGGGAGGAGGAGATTGAGCATATCACACAATCGTCGTAAGTCATCCCAATAAGAGGGCAAATCAAGGTGCATCACCTGATGAGTGGCATGAACCCCTCGATCGGTGCGTCCTGATCCTTTGGGAGAAGTTTCAATTTTAAGCCGTTTGAGAGCGATTAGAAGCGTTCCAATCACCGTATTATGGGTATTAGGTTGCTGTTGTGATCCCATAAATGCGGATCCATTGTAATTCAAGGTTATTTTAACACGACTCAAAAACGACTTCCCACCAATTTTTTATAGATTCCAAAATAGGTTATCACAGGCCATATCAGTGCCATGATCCAAATCGTATGGAGTCCCAACCATTTTTGGGCAATAATCGCACCGGAATAAAAAACAATCACAGAGAGAAAAAGCCACAAATAGATCCACCGCTTTTGGTGACGTGCATGGACAACCCCTAATCCAACGATCAAAAACAGCGAGAGGAGGGGTAAAAAACTCAACAAAGTATTGGTCGTAAAAAGATGGGTTCGATACTCTTGCTCAGTGGGAGACGTCGTCCAATACGCAAGGGTATTGGTAAAAAATATCCGATCCTCTTTGACCACATTGTTAATGGTCAGGTGATCATATACCATCCGTTTAAAAAGGGCATCGGTATAGCTGTACCCTTCTCCTTGGTTTAATTGCAGTTGTAAATGCCCTTTGGCATTGAGCAAATTGGCACTGTGCGCCACTAGCAAAACCTCTTCTTTAAGGTCTTTATTAAACAATACAATATCCCCATACGATCGATTTGCACTGTCGGTTTTGTTGATAAAAAGCATCCAATCCCCAAAATGGTGACCAAATTCCGACGCAGAGAGGTTAAACTTGGCTTGAGCTTGTTTGTACGCTAAAAAGTTTTTGGAAACATTTTTAATGTACGGCGTGACCACGACAAAATCGACCCATAATACAATGCTCAACAACAGTGCAGGAAGTGCCAAGACCCGTACCAAAAACATAGGAGAGACCCCTAATGAAAAAACCACCACCATCTCATTGTCATTAGAGAGACGATAGAGTGCCAATGCCCCCGCGATCACAAATGCGATGGGGAGGGTATAAAACAACAACTCTGGCAAAACGAACAAATAGAGTTTCCCCATCTCTCCAAGGGTTAAGGTAATAACCGCCGTATAGGTCGCCAGCTTGATCATAAAAATGACCGAAGCGATGGTAAACAAGGGGATAAAGAGTGAGAAAAACAGAAGATTAATATGGAAAAAAAGATAATGACGTAATTTACCCATATAATCCTGCCAAATACGCGGTGACTTGGACATCAAGCATTAACACAATCCATGTTGCCAATACCAAGAAAGGGATAAAGGGCAGTTGCAAGGAATCCTCATCTTCGGATCGGGTGAGCAATAACGCAGGCAGTGCCAACAATGCCGAAAGAAAAATCGCCACCAAAGTTAATTTTACCCCCAAAATTGCCCCCATGGTCGCAGCGATCATAATATCGGCTTCCCCCATCACCTCTTTTTTGAACAGATACGAAAGGTAAAAACGTAACAACGTAAATCCCCCGGCAAAAAGGAGAGCATTGGAGAAGTTATACCCCAATTGTCCCCATGAGGTGGCACTGATAATCGCAAAGGTCAATGCACTCAGATTAAGACTGTCGGGAACCATTTTGTAATAAAAATCAATAAAGGAGAGGGAAAGCAACAATGTAAACGAAAGGGCAATCCCCAATGCAGAGAGATTCATCCCCAATTTCATCGCGATAAAGACAAAAATCAATCCACTTAATGCTTCAACGATGGGGTATTGCATCGAAATAGGGGAGTGACAAAAATGGCATTTTCCCCGTAAAACCAACCATGAGATGATGGGGATATTATGCCACGCTTTGAGGGGGGTGTGACACGTCATGCAGTGAGAGGCGGGAAAAGAGACATTTTCATCCCGTGGTGTCCGAACAATTAACACATTCATAAACGAGCCAATCGAGGCTCCCAAAATAAAAACAAAAAGCCATTCCATCGCATTTACCCCTTGGGTTGTAAAGTCATTACGTTATCTAAAAGCTCAAAAGAGAGAGAAAGCTTATCATTGCTTGGCAAACGATGCACTGAATCCATCGTAATGAGATCAATCGCATTGGATTCTCCCCCAAAAGGGTGTTTGGTATCGATCAGATTGAGACACACCGCATCCACGTTTTTGGTCACCAACAATTTTTTGGCATTCTCGTGCGCAGTTTTGGGATCCATCTCCGCTTTAAAGGCGATGGTCGTAATCCCCTCTTTGTTGCACTCTTTAAGGAGATCACGATTTTGTTTCATCGCAATATTCCAGCTCTCTCCCAATAGCTCTTTTTTGAGTTTTCCCTCTTGGGGATAGAGGGGAACATAGTCACTTACCGCCGCTGCCATAAACAAATAGGGCTTTTTCTGGATAAGGGTGATGGGTTGATCGTGAATCAATGAAGGCTTAGAGAGTTTCCCTTTTTTGGCGATACGGATCGAATCGGTGAGATACTCTTCCATCTCTTGGGATCCCTCAACGCGAATGGTATGAATCCCCAAGGGAAGATCACGCTCAAAACGGGTCGCGATCACATTCACATCCGCACCCCGTACAAACAACGCTGTAGCCAGTGAAGATGCCATCTTGCCGCTGGAACGGTTACTGATCGTACGAACGTCATCAAGTCGCTCAATGGTTCCCCCTCCTGTCACAATCACCCGACGATTTTCCCAAAAAGGGTGCGTGAGGAGGATTCTCGCGGTATTCCAAAAAATTTCCATGGGTTCAGCCATCGCACCATCCCCCACCGTTTCACACGCCAATGCTTTGGTTTGGGTCGAGACAATCTCGTAATTGGCAATGGAGAGCATCTTGAGGGAGGCTTGGATCATCGGATTATGGATCATCGTGGTATTGGCAGAGGGGGCAAGAAGTTTAACCCCGCCAAATGCCAAAGCACATTGGGTCAATATCGTATCGGCAATCCCATTGGCAAGTTTAGCAATCGTATTGGCCGTAGAGGGGGCAATGACCATAATATCGCACGATTGGGAGAGTTTGATGTGATTAAAATCATCTGCCCACGATTCATTGGTATCATCCAAAACACTGTTTTTACTCAAGGCTTCAAAACTCAACGGGGCAATAAATTTTTTAGCCGAGGGGGTCATGACCACATGGACATCGGCTCCCGCTTTGGTGTACAACCGTACCAATTCCAACGCTTTATACGCCGCAATCGATCCTGTCACCCCAAGGAGAATTTTTTTGCCCGCCAAGAGAGTAGGGGAGAGGGTCATTACTTTCCTTTGCCAAAAAAGCGACTAAAGAACCCTTTGATCGTTTTAAGGGGGGTACGACTAAGAATCAAAAGATCACTCTCATAACTGCCTGAAGTGACCGTAGTCCCCGCAGCAATCATCACATTATCAGCAATGGTCACAGGGGCAACCAGTTGGGTATCACTCCCGATGAACACATTTTTACCGATGATGGTGTGGTATTTTTTAATCCCATCGTAGTTACAGGTGATGGTTCCTGCTCCAATGTTCGTCCCCTCATCAATGGTTGCATCGCCTAGATAACTCAAATGTCCCGCTTTAACGCCACTTAAAGTCGATTTTTTTACCTCAACAAAATTACCGATATGGGTACGGTCAATGACACTGTTCGGGCGGATATGAGCCAATGGCCCAATGTCGGAATCGCGGATAATACTGCTTTCGATCACACTATGGGCTTTAATATGAGAATGGGAAATCAGGGTATCACCACACAAACGTACCCCATTTTCAATACTACATTCCCCCTCAAATTTCACCCCTTCTTCAAGATAGATGGTTTGGGACAGCTGCATAATGACCCCTTGATCCATCCAAAAGCGACGGAAACGATCCATCAAAATCTCTTCGGCATGGGCAAGATCGGCTTTGGAATTAACCCCTTTGAATTCCGTTTCATGGACAAAAAGTGGGGTAATGGTCAAGTCATCGTTACGAGCCAAGGCAATCACATCGGTGAGGTAATATTCCCCTTGGGCATTGTCATTGGTCAATGCAGGAAGATAGGTTTGCAATACGTGATGCTTAAACGCATACACCCCAGCGTTGACACTTTGAACCTGTTTTTCCGCATACGTCGCATCTTTTTCTTCGACAATTCGGATGACGTGACCATTTTCAATGATCACCCGACCATAACCACTGGGATTTTTAAGGGCAATCACCGACATAACAATATCGGCAGAATTTGCCATAAATTTTTCGATCGAAGCACGCTCGACCAAAGGCATATCCCCATTGAGCACCAAAACATCCTCATATTTAGGGTGGACTCCCATCATCGCCCCTCCCGTACCGGGAAAATTTTCGGTATTTTGAACGACGAAGGTTAACCCTTCAAAATAACGTTCCATGGCGGCAATGACTTCTTCTTTTTGGTGTGAAACGACCACAATAACATCATCTGTCATCTCACGAGCGGCTTTGATACTGTAATAAAGCATCTCACGTCCACCAATTTCATGAAGCACTTTTGCTTTGGGTGATTTCATCCGGCTCCCTTTGCCGGCAGCCAAAATAACGATGGACAAAGCAGTAGACATAACACGCTCCTAGAGGATAAATAAGGGGACAATTCTATCCAAATTAACCGATAATACCCCTTAGGGTATGGTATTATCGCGCGATCGTTTATATCACGGAGGAGTCGTAATGGAATGTGACTATTTTGGACTATGTGGCAGTTGCCGTTTGTATGAAACAGGGTATGAGGGGCAATTGGCGACCAAAAAACAGACCATTGAAGAACACTTTAGCCCCTATCTCAACGGTGAAAAGCTCACGGTATTTGTCTCCCCAGAATCCCATTTTCGCTCCCGAGCCGAATTTAAAATCTATCATGATGAAGCGGGATCTTTTTATGCCATGAACCGTTTGGATAAACAAGGGGTGGTTAAAATTACGCAGTGTTCCATCGTTCATCCTGCCATTGCTGATCTCATGACCCCCTTATTGGAAGAAATCAAACATCACGGACTGGGACATAAACTCTTTGGAATTGACTTTTTGACCAACAGCCAAGGGGACGTTTTGGTGAGCATGATTTACCACAAACCCTTGGATGAGACATGGAAAACCAAAGCCATGCACATAGAAGAGAGCCTCCATATCCATATTATTGGTCGCAGTCGTAAACAAAAGATTGTCCTCTCCCACGATTATGTTATTGAGACTTTGCGTATCCATGAACGAAACTATCGCTATGTCCATATCGAAAACAGTTTTACCCAACCTAATCCCAGCGTCAATGAAAAAATGGTTAGCTGGTCACTGGAGCAGTTAGAGGGAATAGGGGGGGACTTATTGGAACTGTATTGCGGTGCGGGTAATTTTACCATCCCTTTTTCGCATCACTTTGATCGTGTTTTGGCAACGGAAATATCCAAAGCTTCCATTATGGCAGCGAAACAAAACACCCATCTTAATAACGTAGAGAATATTCAGTTCATTCGATTAAGTGCCGAAGAGTTTACCCAAGCACTGGATGGTGTCCGTACGTTTCGTCGTCTTGGGGGGTTAGAGGTGCGTGATTATCAATTAACCTCCCTCTTTGTGGATCCACCGCGAAGCGGATTGGGGGAAGAACCCTGTACGTTTGCTGCACGGTTTGATCATATTTTATACATCTCGTGTAACCCTGAGACCTTATTACGCGACTTAGAGCAGTTGTCCCAAACGCACGAGGTTCAAGCTATCGCCGCATTTGACCAATTTCCTTATACCCACCATTTGGAAATGGGGGTTAAATTGGTTCGTAAAGCGATACCTTAAAACCCTCCGTAGGGCATTTTTGCCTCTTTCCATCCAAACATAAAACCATCTTCAAGGTTATAGGCTTTGATCCCCTCTTTGGCAAGGAGATTTGCTGCTGCTTTGGAGCGTGGGCCACTACGACACACCAAAATCACCGAATTTGCCTTACGCAATTTCATCGCTTTCATCACATCGGCAACAAAATTGGTATTGACCACCTCTTTGGGGTCATAAAGCTTTTGCATATCACTGTGACTTTTGGTCGTATCTGTCTTGAGTTCAAATTCAGCACTTTTAACCCGTTCTTCGATCGATTTTGGGACATACGTCCAATCAAAAGCGGGAATATTAACAAATCCTTCTCCATGACCCGTGTAGAGAAATTCAAGGGTCGTACGGACATCAACAATGAGGGCATCCCCCTTTTTTTCCATCTCTAATGCCTCTTGTGCGGTTACATCCCCCTCATACATATCATTAGCTGATACCGAGAGGACTACAAAAAGGAGTGCCGTTAAAACTTTTTTCATCTGTTAAATCATCCTATCTAGTGTAAAATTGACACAATTATATCACACTAGTATCTTTTCTTAAAGTTGTTGCTAACGCTTTTAAACTAAAATTATCCATCATAAAAAAAGAGGAGGACATTATCATGTACCACAGTGATCTCATCAAGTTCACCGAACAAACCAAAAAGCTCACCGCTATGGTCATAGAGAGTGAAGTCGTTACGAATGATTTTTTGACCTCTACGTTTGCAAACTTTTTTTCGACTGTCGTATCCGCCCATAATAGTACGGAAGTGTTACAACTCGCCAATTCAAGTCATAAGTGCAACGGTCATATCAAAGATTAAAAGGTTAACTG
>JAVHOQ010000093.1:0-2028 GCA_036170115.1 Sulfuricurvum sp. | reverse complement strand
TGGGATTGCGCCGTCGTAGCGTCTCCATGATCAAAGGCAATAGCCACAAATATTATGAGATGATGGCAAGTGAGGATGAACTCTACGCCAAAACCAAACTCAATCATGATAAAAAGCGCGAAGAGCTGCTCGATTTTGTCGCCCGCAACAAAGCCCGTGCCTCCACTGCCGTCATGGCGCAATCCAAACAAAAAGAACTCGATAAAATGGGGATCATGGAGTCACTGGAAGGGGAAAAAGACCTCTCCTTTTCGTTCTCTTACCGCCCAACTCCTGCTAAAGTGATCATGCAAGTCAAAAATCTCTCTTTTGGGTATACCCCCGATGAACGGCTGTTTAACCAGCTCTCGTTTGCGTTGGAAGCGAAAAAGTGCCTCGCCATTATCGGAAAAAACGGCAAAGGAAAATCGACCCTCCTCAACACCCTCGCAGGGGTTTTAACCCCCAAGGGTGAGATTATTGCCCACCCTTCTACCGCCATCGCCCACTTTGGTCAGACCAACATCGACCGATTGGATAAAAATCGCACCATCACCGAAGAGATTCAAAGTGCTGATAATACGCTCCAAAACGTCCGTATTCGGGGTATTTGTGGGACAATGATGTTTAGCGGTGAGGATGCTGACAAAAAAATCAGCATTCTCTCAGGGGGGGAACGCAGTCGCGTGATGTTGGGTAAAATCATCGCCACTCCTGCCAATCTCCTTTTCCTCGATGAACCGACCAACCACCTCGATATGCAGTCGATCGATTCGCTTTGCTATGCCCTCAAACGCTTTGAAGGTGCAAGCGTCATCGTCACCCACTCGGAGATGTTGCTTCGGGAGCTTGCCGATCAGCTCATCATCTTCCGTGAGGGGAATGCTGAGTTTTTTGATGGCGGATATGATGAGTTTTTAGAAAAAATCGGATGGGATGAAGAGATCAGTGATGCTCCAAAACCTGCCAAAGTGACCCAAAACGTCAATAAAAAAGAGAGCAAACAACAACGTGCTGCCTTGATCCAAGAACGATCAAAACTCCTTTCCCCCCTCAAAAAAGAGATGGAACAGTGCGAAAATACCATTATGACCCTTGAGGAAAAACTCACCACATCGCACCAACTGCTCATCACCTATTCCAATCAAGGGGAGAGTTCCAAACTCATGGAACTCTCCAAAAGCGTCGCTGACGATGAAAAGCAGATCGAAACACTCTTTGAACGCCTCGAAATCGCGAGTGATGAGATAACGCGTATCGAACAAGAGTATGAGGCGAAGATTGAGACGCTCTAAAACCCGTCTCGATAAGCTCCTTTCCTCATTGGGGTATTGCACTCGTAAAGAGGTCTCTAAGCTTGTACGAGAGGGGATCATCACCCACATTCACCATTTCCCCCTTAAACCCGATACCAAAGTCTCACATGATGAGATTCGTTTTGATGACGAACCCCTTGATCCACCTCTTGGGATGGTGATATTGATGCACAAGCCCACTGGTCTAATCTGTAGCCATGATGAAGGAGAAGGGAGACTCGTCTATGATCTCCTCCCGCCACGATGGAGACTACGCGACCCGAAGCTCTCCACGATCGGACGGCTCGATAAAGAGACCAGCGGATTGTTGCTCCTTACCGATGATGGGGCGTTACTTCACCGTCTCACCTCCCCTCGTCACCATGTTACCAAAATCTACGAAGCGATCCTTGACCGACCACTCAAAGGTGACGAAAAAACGATTTTTGCTTCGGGAACGCTGATGCTCAATGGCGAAAAAAGCCCCTGTCTCCCCGCTAAACTGACCATCATGGATGCCACCCATGTTACCTTGGAGATCACCGAAGGGCGGTATCATCAGGTACGGCGGATGTTTGCGGCAGTAGGGAATCATGTCACCGCTTTGCACCGTTCTAGCTTCGGGGAATTGACACTGGAGGATTTAAAAGAGGGGGAGTATCGGATACTTAATAACTGACCTTACGCACCCTTCAACTTTTGAAGCTCCAAATAAGCCATCCGATTTGCTCGAATAAAAAGTTTTGCTCGCATA
>JAVHOQ010000092.1:0-2037 GCA_036170115.1 Sulfuricurvum sp. | reverse complement strand
CGGATGGCTTATTTGGAGCTTCAGAAGTTGAAGGGTGCGTAAGGTCAGATATTAACAAAATTCTAGCATAATTGCGTCCATGGAACTCTATGCAACCCTTGAACACATTATAACCGCTCCCACCGTCGTGGAAAAAATAGGACGTTTTGAGGCGTTTTATCCCCTCTATTGCCAAGGGGTCGTGACCCTGAATCCTATGGCGGCATTGCGCGTTTTTGACCACCCTTCGTATGCCAATTTTTGTACCGTCATTGACCCAAAAACGGTAACTAGACGACCCAAGCTTGGGGGAATTCGAGGACAAATTGCGTTGTTGCATTCAGTGGCGCATATCGAATACAGTGCGATTGATTTAGCCTTGGATGCGGCGTACCGATTTCGAGATGTGGGGAAAGCCTTTATCGATGATTGGCTCAAAGTTGCACAAGATGAGATACGCCATTTTAGGATGATTGAGCAACTTTTGATTGAGTGCGGCAGTTTTTACGGTCAGTTGGATGTCCATAATGGTCTTTTTGAAGCGTCGATGCAGACGTTGACTTTTTTGGAACGGATGGCGGTGGTGCCACGCTATTTGGAAGCCAATGGGTTGGATGCAACCCCTTTGATAGTTGCCAAGCTCTCCACCCTTCCACCCAGCCCTTTGATCGCTAAAATCCTTGATGCCTTGCACATTATCGTTGAAGAAGAGGTGGATCATGTCCTCAAAGGGAATCATTGGTTCAACGTCGCGTGTGCGAAAGAAAATCTCCCCAGTGAGTGCTATTTTACGATCATCGAAGACCATTATCCCAACAGTTTTCCCCGCAAAGTTCCCATCAATTGTGATGCGCGGCGACTTGCAGGGTTTGATCCGGAGGAATTAAAGCGTATTGCCTTTGTAGCGTGTTAACAACTTAACGGAAAAGATTAGTTATAATACAATTGATTTATTTTTTAATAAGGTTTTGAGAGTGAGTAAGTACGCGTTAATCAGTCGCTATTTAATCCATTTTTTACGTTCCGAAGTACATAAGACGGGGCTAAAGAGGGTGGTTATTGGTCTTAGTGGTGGGTTGGATTCTGCCGTTGTGGCGGTTTTGGCCCACCATGCGTTTGGGGATAAATTGCTGTGCATTGCCATGCCCTCACACTATTCATCGGCAAGTTCCCTTGAAGATGCCCAACGTTTGTGTGACACCTTTGGACTACGGTGTGAAACCCACTCCATTGAGCCAATGTTACGGGCGTACGATACCTCTACCCTTAGCCCTTTACGCATTGGGAATCTTTCTGCCCGTTTGCGGATGGTTACCCTCTTTGACCTCTCTGCCCGTGAGAGTGCGTTGGTGTTGGGTACCAGTAACAAAAGCGAACTGATGTTGGGCTATGGGACGCTTTATGGGGATTTAGCCAGCGCACTCAATCCCATTGGGGATTTGTACAAAACCGAAGTGTTTGAATTGGCGCGCTATTTGGGGGTCAATGAGAGCATCATCACCAAAGCCCCCTCCGCAGATTTGTGGGAAGGGCAATGCGATGAACACGAAATCGGCTATCCCTACAGCGATTTAGACCGTGTCTTAAAAGGGTATGTCGAATCGCGTATGACCCGTGAAGAGCTGCTTGCCCAAGGGGAAGAATCACCCTTGGTGGATTTGATTATGGGAAAAATTTACGCCAATCAATTCAAACGCACCATGCCCATTATTGCCAAACTCACCTCTCGAACCGTGAATCACGATTTTAATTATCCCAGAGATATAACCCACTAAGGAGCTTATTATGACCATTCCCTTTTATAAAATAGATATTGGCGGCGACGAACGCGAAAAGATTGATGAAGTATTTGATGGGGAAGCCCCAACGGTCATCGAAGATTTAGAAGCAGCTTTTGAAGCGTACAGTGGAGCCAAATACGCTTTGGCTACTTCGCATGGTACGTCTGCACTCCATTTGGCAATGTTGGCGATTGATCTCAAACGGGGGGACAAAGTGGTCTGCTCGATCAACGCTTACCCCAGTGTCCCCGAAGTGGTACGCCATTTTGATGCGGAA
>JAVHOQ010000091.1:0-10405 GCA_036170115.1 Sulfuricurvum sp. | reverse complement strand
ACTTCCAATAGCCTTAAATTAGAGGATGGATTTGGAGATTTGAAAGAGGCTCTAAGGTCAGTTATTATTGCATTTTAGGCACCATTGATGAAAAAACCAAGTAAGTTCTTAAAGATTTTTGTGTGAAAAAAATAGTTTTCTTTCTCCTCCTTTATACTATTGTGCTAGCAGCAAAAACCCTTGTTTTTGGTATCTTTACCTACCGTTCTTCTCCAGAATTGATAAAAGAGTACCAACCCATTGCCAATCATCTTGCCCATGAACTCAATACCAGCGTGATTATTAAACTGCTCTCTCAGCGAGAATTAGAACATCAAATTCAAGCGGGAAAAATTGATATTATTCTCACCAGTCCCACCCATCTTCTCTGGCTACGGACACAGAACAATGTTACACCCCCCATTGCTACGCTCCTTAAACGCTATGATTCCTACGCAACGTCCTCTTTTGGAGGGGTTATTATTACCAGTGCTAGTCAGCGAAGTATCCGGACACTTAGTGATCTTGTGGGAAAAACCATTGCCATCCAAGACAAGACATTACTAGGGGGGTATCAAGCACAACGGTACGAACTCTACCAAGCAGGCATTGATTCGGACAGTGCTTTTCATACGGTTTCCTATCCCAACGAGAGTGCTATTGTCGAAGCAATTCTCTCCGGTCATGCCGATGCTGGATTTCTTCGTGTGGGTGTGTTAGAAGAGATGATCCATAAGCATCTTCTCAATCCAGCTCATCTTCTAATCCTCAACCCTCAGCATTACCCCTCATTTCCGCTCAAAATTTCTACCACTTTGTATCCAGAGTGTTCGATTGTCGCATCCCAAAAGCTTCCACCCAAAACCGTTATGAGCATTGCTATTGCGCTTTATGGCTATCATAACCCCGTGCAGGGAGGATTTAATACCATCGCAGGTTTTTCTATCCCTGATGATCACAATGAGGTTAAAAATTTGGTAAAAACACTTCAACTTCCCCCTTATAATTATCCCTTGGCATTGAGCTTACCCGATATTTGGGATCATTATGAAATCATAATCATGATTTTTTTGGGTTTACTCCTTTTTTTCCTACTTCTTTGGCGACGACTCTATAAAAAAACCCGTTTTGAACAACACTACGCCCACTCTATCCTCAATGCCATCAACAGCCCTATCGCCATTGTTGATGAAAAAACGATCATTACCACAAACCAAGCCCTTCTTGCTTTTTTTGAACTCCCCTCCGCTGAACTCTCCCCAGAGAAACTTAACGGTATTGGTGATTTTTTTGAAGAAGATGATATTGATGATTACCTCCTCGCTGTGATGGATAACCTTTCATGGATTGAATACATCCTCACCTATCCTGAGTATGACCACAAGGTCAAAATAGTCCTTAACCAAAAAATAACCCGTTTTAAATTAGAGGTCTCCTTTGTCAATGATTCCAAAGTCTCTCGGGCTATTATCACTTTTACCGACATCTCCTCATTGGTTGATCAATCCACTACTGACCCTCTGACCAAAATTGCCAACCGTTTTCATTTTAATTTGCTCTTAAAACACGCACTCCACCGAACACACCGCGAAAAAACTCCGCTAAGCTTCATTTTTTTTGATATTGACCAGTTTAAAAAAATCAATGATCTTCACAGCCACCTCATTGGGGATGAAGTCTTGCGCCACATTGCCTTTATTATCAAAAATTCCCTCCGTAAAAGTGACATTATTGCCCGTTGGGGGGGTGCAGAATTTATGATTCTCCTCCCCAATACTCCTGCCAATTTTGCCGCCCAAGTGGCTCAAAAACTTCGTAAAACGATTGAAGAGCAGATGTTTAATATCGTAGGTCACGTTACCTGCTCGTTTGGGGTGACCCAATTGCGGGAAGAAGAAGAGGAAGTTTCCCTTTTACAACGCTTAAATGAACTCTTATCCAGTGCCAAAGAAGGGGGATACAATCGCGTTGTCATTGGCTATTAATCTTCTCAGGAGGGAATAAGGGTTAAAAATGTACCCTATTATCTTAAAGTTGACTCAAAGGTTGCAACGATGTCCTATTTTATTTGGTTAAGCTTAGGAGTAGGTGCCATTGTCATTGAGATGATGATCCCCACGCTCTTTTCATTATTTGTCGGAATGGGGTTTTTTGCAGCGGGAGCGGTTGCGTATTTCTTCCCTGAAATGATTTTTGTCCAACTCTTCACAGCAGCTACGACCATGGTTATTATTGCCATTCTCTTTCGTCGAAGAGAAGATAAGCACGCAGCACTCTCTGAAGTAGGTACCCACAATGAGTTTGTGGGGGTTGTGGGAAAAGCCCTCACCCCACTTTCTCAATACGATGAGGGGGACGTACTTTTTCCACAAAGCGTTATGAGTGATCGCCAGTGGAAAGCGCTGAGCGTTAAAGAACCCATTGAAGAGGGGACATTGGTAGAGATTGTCCTCTTAATGGGGAATACCCTTGTTGTTAAACCACACGTAGAAGGAGAATCACGATGAGTTCAGGCGCACTTTTTTTTATTATTTTAGTGGGGGGAGTTATCTACACCCTAACACGCATGGTCAGAATTGTCCCCCAAGGGGAGGAGTGGCTCATCGAACGGTTGGGAAAATACAGCAAGACCCTTTTACCGGGGCTTCACTTGCTCACCCCTTTTGTTGATATTATCCGTTATCGCATTGTGACCAAAGAGCAGATGCAACCCACCAAAGAGCAAGAGGTGATCACCAAAGACAATGCGGTCGTTATTATTAGTGCCATCGTCTTTTACCGTGTTACTGATCCCAGTAAAGCGTCCTACTCCATTAGTAACTATGAAGCAGCGGTGAGCAATATCACCATGACCACCCTACGCGGGGTGATTGGGGGGATGACACTCAATGAATCCCTCTCCCACCGAGACCAAATTAAAGCCGAAATTGCCCTCAAAATTCGCGATTCCCTCACCAGTTGGGGATTGACCTTGGGAAATTTGGAGGTTCAAGAGATCCGTCCTAGTTCCCGTTTGCAAGAAGCCATGGAGCGACAAGCCGCCGCTGACCGTGATAGGGAAGCGGCCATTTTGATTGCCGATGGGGAGCGACAAGCCGCCATTGCCAAAGCTGAAGGGCGCAAAAAATCGGCGATTTTGGAAGCAGAAGGGAAATTTGAAGCCTCCAAACTCGAAGCCCAAGCCAAAGTAGAATTGGCAGAAGGGGATAAAAAAGCGATGATGATCGTCACCCAAGGTCTAGCGCAAGGGGAGACCGCTCCCTATTATCTTTTGGCACAACGTTACATCGATAGTATGCAAAATTTGGGGGAATCTCCCAATTCCAAAGTGGTCTTTATGCCCTCCGATTGGCAAAAAGGGCTAGCAGGGGCTATTGGTTCGTTGGGTTCGTTAGGAAATGCCCTTAATGATAAAGAATCCTAAAACTCCACCTCGCCCTAAGGGATTAGTGATGATCATTGCCCTCATGATGGGAGGAATTACACTCTCTGCCACCATCCTCAATCACGACACAATCGCAACGGATTCGGTCACTCAGCTCACGTGGCAAAATGAACCCTACAGCGATGCCGAAGAGGAGGCGTATCTCACCGGTAGCACGACCCAAAAAGTGGGGACATGGGAGTATGCCAATGGCTATTGCACCCAACTTTCCTTGGGTGGCTATCACGATTGGCGACTCCCTACCATCTACGAACTACTTACTCTTAGTGATGATACCAAATCCGCTGCGCCCTACATCATGGAGGGAATTAATCATCTATCCTCAGGAAGTTACTGGAGTGCTACAGCTAAAGATGCCCAAAGCGTGTGGATTGCCAATCCTCAAGTGGGGTATTTGGAAAATGATAACAAAACCCTCGTTTTTTATACGCGGTGTGTACGGGGAAAATCCTTAACGATTCCTACGCTCGTGTTACTTAAAAAAGAGGGAAAACTCTCTTTTGATCTTAAAAAAATTGATACTTTACGAAAACTTTACTAAATTAACCACCAAGGGGAGACTATGAAACTTAAAACCATCGCTTTTACCGCCACCTTTATCACTTTAAGTGCGTATGGTTCGTGTACCTACCATGCGGATACGGCAACCGTGTCGTGGAAAGCATTTAAAACCTACGAAAAAATCGGAGTATCAGGCTCTTTTAACCGCGTCAACTTTTCACCTCACAGCGACACCAGTGTAGAAGCTCTTTTGATGGGGAGTAAAGTGACCATTGACACCGCTACGGTCAATTCAGGCAACAGCGGACGGGATGCCACCTTGGTTCAATCCTTTTTTAAAGTTCAAAATCTTGATACGATCAGTGCTATCGTGATTGGGGTCAAAGATTCCAAGGCAATGACCCAAATCACCCTCAATCATGTCACCAAAACCATCCCCCTCCCCTATCAGATAAAAGAGGGAAAAATCATTGCCAAAGGAACCATTGATTTAGGCGATTTTTTCCTTATGCCCTCATTGTACTCGCTCAACAAAGCGTGCTTTGATCTGCACGGGGGGAAAACATGGCAGGATGTGGAGATAGGGTTTGAAATCCCTTTTACCACCGCGTGTACCCCAACCAAGGAGAAATAATCATGAAAACGGAAAATTGTGCCAGTTTAGAAGAATTACGAGGCTTTATTGATGGGTTGGACGATCAAATCGTCGAACTTATCGCCACACGTAATGCGTATGTGAAACAAGCAGCGAAGTTTAAACACTCTATCGAGGAGGTCAAAGGGAAAGATCGGATGGAAGCGGTCATGGATCGGGTGCGAATGCGTGCCATGGAGCTTGAAGTCTCCCCCAATTTGCTAACCAAACTCTACACTATCATGATTAATGAGATGGTCGAATCCGAAATCGCCGAATTTCGTAACGCACGCTCCCTTTAGAAGCGTGTGACACTCTCCCCTTGGATCGCCATGGTCACTCGTCCTAAAAGGGACTCATTTTTATACAGTGAGTGGTGATGGGGGACAGGGGTCATCCCTTTGGGATCAAAAAGGATCAGATCGGCTTTTTCCCCCACAGCAATTTTCCCTTTGTTCATCCCCACATAGCCAGCAGGATTAGCGCACGCCAAGGTCAAAAAGTGGTTCCACGAGAGGATCCCCGTATGGATCAAATAGGTATAGCTCAATGGCAAATATTCCCCAATCGACGTGGTTCCAAAATGGGCATCGTTAAACGTCACATCTTTGTGGATGTCTGAATTTGGGTGATGCAACGCAGTTAAAAGATCAATTTTTCCCCTTTTTAGGGCTTCCATTAATTCCAATCGTTTGGCTTCGTTTACCAATGGGGGATTCATTTTGGCATCCGAATCGTATCCGTTACACGCTTCATCGGTTTTAATCAGATGATGCACGCTCACTTCACATTTTACCTTGACCCCTGATGCAGCGGCTGTGGAAATAAGTTCAATACTCCGAGGCTCTGTAATGTTTTTAAACACAATGGTTATCCCAAAATGGCGGGAAACTTCAATCATCGATGCGACATGGACAATCTCCGAAAGGGGGGAGATACCGCTTAACCCCAATTGGGTCGCTACCATCCCATCTGCCATGACACCACTTTCAAAAAGGCTGAAATCGACTGCAGTAAAAAACAGGGTTTTGCCACTCATCTGAGTATATTGAGCAATACGGCTCATTTGGTTATAGTCCCCTTGGGTCGTTGCACTGATCGCCAATGCCCCCCGTTTGAGCAAAATGGCACTGTTACTTAATCCACCCGCTTCATTAAGTGCACTGCTGCTGCACTCTATGACCGCACCTAAGGGGGTGGTGCGATGATGATGGACAAATTCTAAGGTGATCTCATTATCAATTTGTGGGGACACATCACTGTTTAGCACCACCGTTCCCACTCCCCCTTTGAGTGCATAACGGGCCAATGAGGTGAGATTTTTTCCATTGAGCTGACCATCTTTGAGCGAAACATTGGTATCCACCAATGCAGGAAGTACACAACACCCTTGGGCATCAATGCACTCATGATCCGATTCTAACCCCTCACCGATCTCGACAATCACCCCATTGTCTATTTTAATATCCCCATAATAGTGCGAATGGGCATCCCAAATGTGCGCATTAACAATAAGCATAAGCGTTTACTCCTTTCTATTTTTTACACGATTCAATGGCTTTAAGATGATCTTCCACCTCTTGCTCAGGGGTTTTTAAGAGTAATTTGACCTCTTTGATCACCAAAAGTGCTTTGGCACACTCCCCTTTTTTATAATATCCCCACGCCAATGAATCCAGATAAAAAGGGGATTTGGGTTCGGCGACCAATGCCTCTTTAACATACGCTATCCCCCCATCAATATCCCTATTGTGATCAATCATTAAATAGCCCAAATAGTTTTGATACAACGGGCTTTTGAGTTGTGTGTTCACCTCTTTAAGCCCCTCTATCACCTCTTTTAAGAGTGCGGGATCATCTTTATGGGTTGATCCCTCGTACGCCAAAACGGCACTTTGCCCCAAATACTGAGGATTATGACCCTCTTGATAGATTTTTTTTGCCAAAGCTGACCCTTTGCCAAATTGTTTGGTTTGAATGTAAATTTCCAACAATAACGGATCATTTTGTGACGTTTTTTCCAACACGGTCTCTAGCTTATCCATCTTTTTTTGGTACGCATAAATCTTGATTGCTTCCCCCGCACACGATGGGTCTTTAGTAGCATCATAGGTTTGTTCATACGTCAATGTTGCATTGTCCAAATCACCATTATCCACGTACATCGCCCCTAAACGTTTCCCTAAAAGCGCGCTGGCACCGTACTTTTGGATATGTGCTTTGAGCCACACCATCGCCTCTTTTTTTTGCTTCAATTGCAAATACATAATTAGTACAATACGATCGGCAACGGAATCGGTATGAACGGTCGTATACGCTTGATTAAACGCCGCTAACGCCCCTGTAAAATCATTGGTCTTAATCAATGCCTCCCCTAAAAGGGCATAATCCCCCCCTTTTTGGGTCTGTTGAGTTAACCATGCCGCTTCGGTGGCAGCTTGGGGATACTCTCCCCCCTTAAGCAACCCAACCGCTAAAAAACGGTGCAACAAAAGATCCGTAGGGTACCTCACCAACCCTTTTTGGGTCACTTCTACCAATTTGGCATTACTATTGGTTTTTTCCAACATACTCACCCATTGGTACAACGTCCCTTTATCCCCCGTTTTGCTATACAACACTTCCCAATATTTTTGGGCTACGTCGTATTTTTGGCGCGATTGCGCATCCAACGCCCCCAAAAGATACCCATCCAAATTCACTTCGATGGGGTTTTGGGGGAGTGCTATTGCCTTTTTGGGGGAGAGCGTTTTTCCCATGGCTTCCATTCCCATCAACGCCATCATCATCATTAGTACTAAAAAGTGTTTCATCCTACTATCCCCGGACATTCTTGTTTAAGTTCATCGATTCGATGTCGAAAATAATCCCAAAAAGGAAACGTTCGACACTGCAATGGACGCGCTTGATAGATACGGCACCCATTGCGGGTACGGTCAAAAAACACACAGTCATACGACCCCTTGACCACTTTTTCGTGCAACGAATAGCGATACCCCTCTTTACGTAAAAACGTGCGGCGAAAGAGCGACTCTTCCATCTCCAAAAGGGTTGCAATCGCCTTAATTTCGGTGACCGAGACAAAAATATTGCCACTCTCCCCCGTACAGCAGTTACCGCCACACGAAGCACACGCGCTGGGATCAAACGCATAACAAAATCCCTCTTGAGTCATTACATCGGACATTTAATACTATGCACCTTCGCTTTTTGATACATCGCCTCAACAGCGGGGGTATACTGGTCATCCTCAAATACGATGAGTGGGGGCAAAATACTTGCCAACGATCGGCTGTTTTTTTTCAGATGCACCATCACCAATGTACTTGGACGATCCTTTTTAGAATGGACGAATTGTACAGTACACACTCTTAATCCACTACGCTCAAAAGCACCGCACAAGGGGGCAAATTGACGCGCATCATAACAGATCACCGCTTCCCCTTTGGAAGTGAGCAATTTGGCTATTTTAATTGCCAACGCCTCAATGGGGAGATGAATATTGTAACGGGCTTGATGAATCATCGCATTGTCGCAACGCGCTGACCCTTCGTGATAAAAAGGGGGATTGGAGACGATCCAATCGTAACTCCCATGCCCACCAAGCTCTAAAAAATCTCCCTCATGCAACGTATACCCAATCCCATTGATATGAGCATTTCGTCGGGCAAACTGGGCATAAATGGGTTGTTTTTCCACCGCTTCTAACGCAATATCGGGGAATTCTTGAGCGGTCAAAAGCCCCACAATGCCGCACCCCGCACCGATGTCCAGTACTTTTCTTTTGAGTCGAAAGCGGGCAATAAACCCATAGAGTAAAATAGAGTCGCTGTTGTAAAAATAGCCATTTTCAGGTTGATAAAGGAGCATTTACGCCTCTTTTCGTTATGATTTAAGCAATTATATCTCTCACTAGGTTTAACTATGATTATCATCCCTGCCCGTCTTGCTTCCACCCGTTTTCCCCAAAAAGTACTCGCTGATATTGGTGGATTGCCCATGGTCATCCGTACTGCCAAGCGGGTTGAATCGATCGATCGGGTCGTGGTCGCGTGCGATGATGAGAAGATACTTGATATTTGTGCTGCGCACGGTGTCGAAGCGCGTCTCACCTCCACCACCCACAAAAGCGGTACCGACCGTATCAACGAGTGCGCCCAATTGCTCGATAGTGCCGATGATGAGCTGATTATCAACGTCCAAGCCGATGAGCCATTTATCGAGACCGAAGTCCTTGAATTGCTCATTGCGCGTCTTGCCACCCTCAAAGCGCAAAATGCCCCCTTCATCATGGCAAGCTGTTACAACGCGATCAATACCGAATCAGCACAAGACCCCAATTTGGTCAAAGTGATCACCGATGCCAATCACAATGCCCTTTATTTTTCCCGCTCTCCCATCCCCTTTAACCGTAGCGGTGAGGCGAACTATTTTGGTCATATTGGGATTTACGGATTTACCAAAAAATCGCTTCATGACTTTTGTGCCTTGGGGGAAGCACCCCTAGAAGACATCGAAAAGCTCGAACAGCTCCGCGCCTTGTATCACGGCAAAAAAATCTCGATGGTCAAGGTCGCCAGCAACGGATTTGGGATTGATACGCTAGAGGATTTGGAGCGGGCGAAGAAGATTTTTGGGGTGTGATGCAAAGCCTAAAAATTTATTGATTTTGGAGTATAATTTAACACTTTGCGAGAGGAGGGATTAGTGATGCTCAACATGGACACATTAAAAGATGAAATCATCGAACGTCTAAAACCTCTCGATCCTGATAAAATTATCCTCTTTGGATCGTATGCCTACGGAACTCCGACTAAAGAGAGTGACATTGACCTCTTTTTGGTCAAAGACATCGATCCCTCTCATGCCCGTGAGTATCGGTTGGCTGCACGAAAACAGTTGCGTGATTTGATTTTTAAACATGAGATTGGATTTGATGTTTTGGCGGCAAGCAATAATTTCCTCCAAAGCAGGGATGACCATTTTTACCGAGTAGATATTCTACAAAACGGAAAAATACTCTATGGCAATTGAAGTATTTAAAAAGTAAAATTTGAAGTTATTTGAAAAATAGAAGGTGTATTTATTGAAAGAGTTGTATACAGTCGGTCATTCAATATATAAAATTGAAGATTTTGTAAAATTATTACAAAATAATAATATCAATACAATTGTAGATGTCCGAAGTACTCCATACAGTAAATTTGCACCACAATATAACAAAGAATTATTGAAACAATATTTGAAGCAAAATGCAATCTGTTACATTTTTATGGGGGATACTCTTGGTGCAAGATACGAAGATAAAGGTCTTCTTTTTGATGATGGAAAAGTAAATTTTAAAAAAGTTCAAGAAACTAAAAATTTTCAAGATGGCATTGTAAGATTGGAAAGAGGTATTGAGAAGGGATATAATATTTCTTTAATGTGCTCTGAAAAAGAGGCATTTGATTGCCATAGATTTGGATTGATCTCGGAGTTTTTATCTAAAATATCAATAAATGTAAATCATATCTATCCTGATAAAATTGTTCCACATAAAGAACTTGAAGAGAAATTATTAAAAAAATATGAGAAAAAAATTCCAGCAGTAGATTTATTTAATCCAGATATTCGTATTGAAGAGCAATTAAATTTGGCATATGAATTAAGAAATATTGACATTGCCTATAATGCAATAACAAAAGAAGGGGATGAATGATGAATCTGTTTACTATCGGGTATACTCAAAAAAGTGCAGAAGAGTTTTTTACCTCATTGACTCAAAATGGCGTAAAAAAATTAATTGATATAAGAGCCACTTGCAAATCTAAACCTCAAATATTTCAAAAATCAGCATAGATTTC
>JAVHOQ010000090.1:0-10713 GCA_036170115.1 Sulfuricurvum sp. | reverse complement strand
CTCGCGACCCCGACCTTGGCAAGGTCGTGCTCTACCACTGAGCTATTCCCGCATTGTCTTTGTGGAGCGAAAGTATAGCAAAAAAAATAGACCGTGTAAAGAGGTTTTAGAGATTTTTGGCGTATAATCGCAATACATCAAAAAAATATGATCTGGATTCCCGCCTTCGCGGGAATGAAAAGACGTAAAGGATAAAAATGCGCAGTGATACCATTAAACGGGGATTTGACAAAACCCCTCACCGTAGTTTGCTTCGAGCAACGGGTCTTAAAGACGACGATTTTAATAAACCTTTTATTGGGGTAGCGAACTCCCACATTGATATTATTCCAGGACACTTTTTTCTTCAAGAGTACGGTCGTATTGTCAAAGAGGCGATTCGTGAAGCAGGTGGCGTTCCGTTTGAGTTTAACACCATCGGGGTGGATGATGGGATCGCTATGGGGCATGATGGGATGTTGTACTCTCTTCCCAGTCGTGAATTGATTGCCGATAGTATTGAGACCGTAATGAATGCCCATAAACTTGATGGACTTATTTGTATCCCTAACTGTGACAAAATTGTCCCAGGGATGTTGATGGGGGCATTGCGGGTGAATGTTCCGACGATTTTTGTCTCCGGCGGCCCGATGAAAGCGGGGCATAAAAAAGACGGAACAGCGATTGATTTAGCAACCGCGTTTGAAGCAGTCGGCAAGCACGCCGATGGCAAGATGAGTGACGAAGAACTGTATGAAATCGAGTGCGAAGCGTGTCCTTCTGGTGGATCATGTTCAGGGATGTTTACGGCAAACTCGATGAATACCCTCTGCGAAGCAATGGGGGTGGCGTTACCGGGTAACGGTACGGTTTTGGCGATGACCCCTGAGCGGATCGAGATGGTCAAAACCGTCGCACGTCGCATCGTCGAGATGGTCATGGATGAAAATTCCAGTCAATGGAATATGCAAAATATCCTTAATGACAAAGCCATCCACAATGCGTTTGTGGTCGATATGGCAATGGGGGGAAGTTCCAATACCGTATTACATATGCTCAGTATCGCCAAAGAAGCAGGGGTGGAGTTTGATATTACCAAGATCAACGAAATCTCTGAAAAAGTGGCGCACATTGCCAAAATTTCCCCCTCTCTCTCCACCGTCCATATGGATGACATCAATCGTGCAGGAGGGGTCAATGCGGTCATGAAAGAGGTGAGCCGTCGGGGGGGCGTATTGGAATTGGATGCGATGACCATCACAGGAGAGACCTTGGGTGAACGGATCAAAGATGCCGTGATTAAAGACACGACCATCATCCATACCAACGAAAATGCCTATTCCCCTGTGGGAGGACTTTCCATTTTGTTTGGAAACTTAGCCCAAGAGGGTGCGGTGGTTAAAACCGCAGGAATCACCCCCAATATGCGTCAATTTAAAGGATCAGCGGTCTGTTTTAACTCCCAAAACGAAGCAATCGCAGGGATTATGAGCCACAAAGTCAAAGCAGGCGATGTGGTCATCATCCGCTACGAAGGACCCAAAGGGGGACCAGGGATGCAAGAGATGCTCGCCCCCACCGCACTGATCATGGGGATGGGATTGGGTGAAAGTGTCGCTCTTATTACCGATGGACGATTCAGTGGCGCGACACGCGGTGCTTCGATTGGTCACGTCAGCCCCGAAGCCGCTGAGGGGGGACTTATCGCTTTAATCGAAGATGGGGATGAGATTGAGCTTGATGTGGATAGTCATCTCTTGCAACTCAATGTTGATGAGGAGATTCTTCAACAACGTCGTCTTCAGTGGAAACCGATCAAAAAAGAGATTCACTCAAAATGGCTCAAACGCTACAGCCTTTTGGTCTCCAACGCTTCTAATGGAGCTGCCCTTAAAACGGAACTTTAAAAAGATCAAGCTTTGATAGCTTGATAGCGAATCGTTCGTAAAGGGGGATTTAATCCTCTCTTTTTTGCCTCTTGCACAAATTTTTTATACCCTTGTTGCTCTTTTTTCCCTATTGTGTAACTGATGAAGGTCAGATAATGGAGAATTTGTGCTGGGGTTAGATCACTTTCATGAGAGGCTTTTTGGAGGATATAATAAGGAATTTTGACCTTTTTTGCCACGAAAGCACGCGAGAGTTTGCGCAGTCCCTTGGTATGATGATGGGTACAAAGAAGGGCAAAAACAAAAGGGAGATGGGTTCGTTCGTACCATATAGCCCCTAAATCCTGATGGTCACCCCCTCCATAATAGTAGCGCAACGCTTTATCCCCAATCAATACCTCTCCGTGAAGATCCAGTAATTGCGTAAGGAGATTGGAGGTCGCTGAATCGGCATCTTTTTTGGGGGCATTGGGGAGAGAGAGTACACTCAAAACTTCCCGTTGTGCTACAATCCCTACCCCAAAATGGTGACAATGTTGCGCGGTGATGCTGGAAATAAATGCCGCATCAATGCGACGCATCGCAAATTCCCGATTAAGGGCAGAGGGAACCCCTTTGTGGTAATGGAGGGTTTGGTGAAACTGAGTGCTACGGGCATAATGTTTGATGAAGACATGAAAGGGGAGGAGATTTAAAAAATCTATTTTTCCGAAAATCACACACTCTCCTCTTAAAAAATAAGGCGTGTATTATACTCATTGATCCCTAATAAGGGGCTGTGTAAGCGAGAGAAAAAAATTCCTTAAACCTACACCATTTTAGCATTCCATTTTAGTCCTTTCAACTAGACCCGTTATAATTGCGTCCATACTATACGCAAAAGAAGTGACACATGAATTATGACGTAATCGTAGTGGGTGGCGGTCATGCCGGAATCGAAGCAGCCTTAGCCTGCGCACGGATGGGACACACCACCCTCATGGTATCGATGTTAGCCGAACAAGTGGGGGCAACCAGTTGTAACCCTGCAGTGGGGGGATTAGCCAAAGGGCATTTGGTTCGTGAACTTGATGCCCTTGGGGGAGAGATGGGGGTACTGACCGATGAAGCAGGTATCCAATTTCGTATCCTCAACATCACCAAAGGACCTGCAGTGCGGGGCAGTCGCGCCCAAATTGATATGGATCGTTATCGGATGATTGCCCGCAATACGATCTTGACCACCCCCAATCTCTCGTTGGTGCAAGAGACCGTTACCTCCTTGATCCTTCAAGAGGGGACGGTGGTGGGGGTACATACCCATTTACTCAATGCGTACCGTGCGAAACGGGTGATTCTGACCACAGGGACGTTTCTTAATGGGATGATCCATATCGGTGAGATACGTCAAGAAGCGGGGCGTTTTGGGGAATTTCCCGCCAAAGGACTCACGGATTCATTACGGGAAGCGGGACTTGCTATTGGACGGCTCAAAACAGGGACGTGTCCCCGCGTGGACAGTTCATCAATTGATTTTTCGGTAATGGAAACCCAAGAGGGAGATGAACTTCCCAATCCGTTTAGTTTTCGTACCGACCGTGAAGCCTTTGCACGGGACAAACAGCAACTGCCCTGTTATATCGCCTACACCAACGAAGAGACCCATAGTCTCATTGAGGGAAATTTTCACCGCGCGCCGTTGTTTACGGGTCAAATTGAGGGGGTAGGCCCTCGCTATTGCCCCAGTATCGAGGATAAGATCAACCGTTTTCGGGACAAAGAGCGACATCATCTCTTTATCGAACCCCAAACCGCCGAAAATACCGAATGTTATATCAATGGGATGTCTACGTCGCTTCCCCCCGACGTGCAGCGCGCCATGATCCACTCCGTCATCGGAATGGAAAACGCCAAAATCGTCCGTTATGGGTATGCCATCGAGTACGACTATGTCGATCCGACCGAACTCAAACACACCCTTGAAACCAAAAAAGTCAAAAATCTCTATTGCGCGGGACAGCTCAATGGAACGACGGGGTACGAAGAGGCCGCCGCACAGGGGATGATGGCGGGGATTAACGCCGCATTGAGTCTTCAAGACAAAGAACCCCTCATTTTACGTCGGGATGAGGCGTATATCGGGGTATTGATCGATGATTTGGTCACCAAAGGGACCAAAGAACCCTACCGTATGTTTACCTCACGTGCCGAATATCGGTTGTTGCTGCGCGAAGAGACCGCCGATTTGCGCTTAGGAAAATACGGTCATGCCCTTGGGTTGATTAGCGATGAACACATGGAGGCCATTGAGACCAAACGGACACAGATTGAGGAAGGGTTAAAACGCCTCGAAGAGACCATCTATACCCCGACCAAAGAGTTTTTAGCCTTTTTGGAATCCATTGACGAAGAGCGTATTAGCGATAAACTCTCCGCCACACAGCTGATCTCCCGTAAAAGTTTTGATTTGCCCAAATTAGCCCTTTTAATCCCCAGTTTCGGAGCATTAGACCTCTATACCCAAGAGCAAATCCTCATCGAAGCCAAATACGCCCGTTACGTCGAGAAACAAAGCGACGATATTGCTAAAATGTCCAAAATGTTGCACATCGCGATTCCAGCGGATTTTGATTTTAAAAGCGTTTCGGGTCTTTCCAATGAGATTGTTGATAAGTTGACGAAATTTAACCCCCCGACCTTGCAAGCGGCTTCCCAAATCAGTGGTATTACCCCTGCTGCGTTGGATATTTTGCAAATTTACATCAAAATGGGGCAAAAGCGATAATGCTCCGTTGGGTTGGATTGCTCTTGTGGATTTGGAGCAGTGCGTATGCGTTGCCTGAGGGGTTTGTCTATGTCTCAGAAGTAGTACCTGATAGTGTACAAGAGATGCGTTATGCAGGAAGTGATAATTTCGTTGGGGAACCCATCGATGGGTACGTAGCACCGCGCGCGATCCTCTCTACTCCCGCAGCCCTTGCCCTCAAAGACGTTCAAGACGCACTTCACCCTTTTGGGTTGGGACTTAAACTCTACGATGCCTATCGACCACAACGTGCAGTAAATCACTTCGTCCGCTGGGCGCGTGATCTACATGATACACGAATGAAAGATCGGTATTATCCCACGATCCCCAAAGATCGCCTCTTTGCCCAAGGCTATATTGCCGCGCGCTCAGGGCATTCGCGGGGGAGTACGGTCGATCTAACCCTCATCGATTTACCCACCCAAAAAGCAATCGATATGGGAAGTGACTTTGACTTCTTTAGCCCTCTCTCATGGCCACACGATGGACATATTAATGCCGATGCACGCGCCCATCGGATGCTTTTGCAACGGGTGATGGAGGAGCATGGATGGGTTCATTATGACGAAGAGTGGTGGCACTTTACCTTACGTCACGAACCCTACCCTTCGACCTATTTTGATTTTGCAGTGGAGTAAACGTTTCAAGGGACAACAACTTATCCTATGAGTTTTACCAATTCCTCTTTTACTTTAGCCACATGGTCTTTGACTTTGACATTTGTCCATGCCGCTTTGATCACCCCTTTGGGATCGATGATGTACGTTGATCGGACAATCCCCATATACTCTTTGCCGTAATTTTTTTTCATCGCCCACACGTCATAGGCTTGCATCATTTGGGTGGTCGGGTCACTGAGCAACGTAATATTGAGCGATTTTTTGGCGATAAAGTTACGGTGTGATTGGGTACTATCCGCACTTACCCCCAAGATAATCGCCCCTAAATCATCGTACTCATCGATGGCATCGCTAAATTCACACGCCTCAGTGGTACATCCCGGAGTTGAGTCTCTGGGATAAAAATACAATACAATCCATTTTCCCCGTAAATCGCGGGAACAAATCTCCACATCATCTTGATTCCCCAAACAAAACTCGGGGGCTATGGTTTCTGGTTCTAACATTATGTATCCTTTTTGAATTATATTTTAGTTTTGTCATTCCCGCGAAGGCGGGAATCTAGCTGGATCCCCGCCTTCGCGGGGATGACAGGTGATTATAAAATGACGACCGATTTGATTTCGGTAAACTCTTCGATGGCAAAGCGTGGTCCCTCACGCCCGACACCGCTGAGTTTCACCCCACCGTAGGGCTGAATATCGAAACGCAAGGTGGGTATATCATTAATCACCACTCCCCCCGCTTCTAGTTCATCGATGGCGTACGTCGCATGGGCAAGATTGTTCGTAAAAACCGAAAATTGGAGTCCGAATGGGGAGTTATTCATCTTTTCAATCGCCTCTTTCAGACCATTGACCCGTACCAAACTCACGATGGGGGCAAACACCTCTTCACACACAATCTTCATCGAATCGGTCACCTCAGTCATAACACACGGATAAAAAATCCGCCCCTCCACACGGGGAGGTGTCAAGGCCTTCGCCCCCTGTGCAATCGCACTCTCAACCCAACTCATCGCCCGAAGTGCAGCTTCATCGTTAATGAGTGGCCCTAAAAACGTCTCCGCATGATAGGGTGACCCTACGGCCAGTTTGGCGGTTTCTTCTCCCATTTTGTGGGCAAATGCGTCATAAATGGTACTATCCACATAGATTCGTTGGAGCGAAATGCACACTTGCCCCGCATTGACAAACGCCCCCATAGCGCATCGCGCAGCAGCATACGCCACGTCGGCACTCTCATCGATAAACGTCGCGGCATTGCCTCCCAATTCGAGGGAGACTTTTTTGATCCCCGCATTTTTGGTGATGATGTTACCTACTGTGACCGAACCTGTAAAACTCACCACACGGGGAATATCACTACTGACCAACGCACTGCCCACCTCCGCATCACCATAGACCACGCTCAACGCATCGGGGGTGGCGTAAGGGCTTTGGATAAACAATTGCGCCAATTTGTAGGCACACAAGGGGGCTTCGGGAGTTGGTTTGAGGACAACACTATTGCCTGCTACCAACGCGGGAGCCAGTTTATGCGCTACCAAATTTAAGGGAAAGTTAAACGGTGTAATCGCCACCACCACCCCAACGCTTTCTCTGCGCCAATACGCATGCGCTTTGCGTCCGCTTGCCATCGCGTCGGTAGTGATCGTCTCGCCATGCACGGTACGCATCGTCTCAGCAGAGAGGGTAATGGTCTCGATACAGCGATCCACTTCAATGCGTGCGTAGGTGATGGGTTTGCCTACTTCATCACACAACACGCGTGCGAATTCCTCTCGCTGTTGGCGAAGTTGAGCCGCAACATCCAACAACCACGCACACCGCTGATGCAACGGAACTTTTTTAGCGATTTTGGCACTTTTTTGGGCAATCACTAACGCTTCATGGGCATCGTGAGCGTCACAGTGTGCGAATCGTGAGACCACTCTTCCATCATAAGGGCTTACACGTTGCGTATACGTGTGCGCCACAACCTGACATGATCCCATCCAAATATGTGCGTCCATTCATTCACCTCAATCGATAAAATATTCGCCCATTATACAAACCCTCAGCTAAAAGGAGAAAGAAATTTTGAGCTAAGTTTCGTTTGATCTTGCCATCGACTCCCCCGCAATCATCCCGCTTGCCCACGCAAAATGGAAATTATATCCCCCGCGCTGACCCACGATGTCTAACACTTCTCCGGCAAAATAAAGACCTTTGAGACGAAGCGACTCCATCGTTTTGGGATTCACCTCAGCGGTACTCACCCCACCACCACTGGCTTCTGCGTGTTTAAATCCATGAGTATCACTCACTTCAAAACACCAGTTTTTGATCCCCTCGACCACCCTTTTGACCATTTTTGGGTCTAACTTTCGCACAGGAGTGGCGGGGAGGATGGTGATGGTTTTGAGTAGGTGAGGAATGATTTTGAGCGGAAGAAGGGTAGAGAGTGCTTCTTCAAGGGTCAATTGGGGAGCATGTGCAAAAAAGGTTTCCAGTACACTGAGAAGCTTGGTAGTATCCCATTGGGGTAAAAGTTCAAGGGTGATACTGACCCGTTGCTGGCGTGACAATGCCAAGGAAGCCGTGGTACTGATGTCCAAAATCGCCAATCCCGAAATACCATACGCGGTAAAGAGAACATCGCCCATGATCGTTGTGAGGGCTTGTTCTTTCACCCGTAAGGTCACGTTTGCCATCATTCGTACCCCTGCCATTTTAGCGGGGGTGGACTCTTTGAGATGCAATTGTACCAGTGCGGGATAGGGGGGATGAATCGTATGCCCCAACCCTTTGGCAAACGCATATCCATCCCCCGTTGCCCCCATTTGAGGGGCAGCTTGTGAACCCGTAGCGATCAATACGTGGGTAAAGCCACCTTGTTTTTCGTGGTCGGTATGCACCGTAAAGATCCCTTTTTTATGGGTGATAGCCGTGACGTTGATTTGGGTCATTACCGTAACGCCTGAGGGTTCCAATGCCCGTTGAAATGCCAGTAACACTGTTTTGGCTTCTTGGGAAAAAGGGTAACAACGGCCATCTGCTTTGCATTCCAAGAGCAATCCAAGAGAGGCACAAAACGTTTCAAAACGCGCATAAGAAAGGTGAGTGAGGGGATACGCGACAAAGGCTGGGTCTACGCCATGGTAGTGTTCTTGGGTGATGTGGGTATTGGTAATATTGCATCGTCCATTGCCCGAAGCTAATATTTTTTTCCCAACCGTGGTATTGTGTTCGTACAGGGTCACCTTCGCACCAGCGCGTGCAGCGACCAACGCCGCCATCATTCCACTAGCACCACCCCCAATAATGGCTATGGTATTCATGAGGCGCATTGTACCACGCGTTGCCGTGCAATCGCTTTTTTTTGGTACAATGGTGCGACTAAAAACTCCCTATTTAAGGAATCGTATGACCTACCGTATCCCCCTCATTCTCGCCACTGCTGTGACCTTTGCGTTGGCCGCACCCACTACCCTTGCGGTGGTCAATGGTCAAGCTATTACCATCGCGGATGCCAATACCTTTATCGCTAAAGCCCTCCCAGGAGCGACGTTTGAGAAACTTGATCCCAAAATGAAACGCCAAGTGGTCGATCAATTGGTCAATCAAGCCCTTATCCGTGGCGTTGTCCTCAAAAGCGGTATCCAAAGTACCCCTCAGTTTCAAATGACCTACGCAGCACTCAAAAATGATTTGGCGGTGGATATGTGGATGAAACAACAAATGGCGAAGATTACCGTCAGTGAAGCCGAAGCCAAAGAATTTTACACCGCCAACAAAGAGAAAATCAAACAAAACGGTAAAGCAATCCCTTTTGATAAAGCCAAAATGGAGATCATGCAGTTGATTAAGATTGAAAAATTCAAAGCGTATATGGGAAAAACTACCGAAAGTTTACGCGCCGCTTCTAAAGTGGAAGTGAAATTATAAGAAGGGTGCTTTTGCACTCCTCTGGCGAGCGGGGTGACTAAAGCTTTATCACTTTTACCACACTCCCCGCTTCTAAATGACCATCCGTTTCATGGCAGATCATGAGTCCTGCATTCCCTAACAGATTGGTCAGAATCGCCGAACTTCCTGTTTTTTTCCCCTCAAAATCGACCCAGTAACGACCTTCTCTAAACGTAAGATTGCAGGCGGTAAATTCGCTTTTGGAGGAGCGTTTGGTAAAGGGGACACTAAGGGTCGCTTCAACCACCTCATACAGGGTCTCAACGCCCATCATTCGCGCCATCAAGGGAAGGGCGTAGAGGATAAAGGTGACACTCGAAGAGTAGGCAAATCCGGGGAGAGAGACGATAAATTTATCCCCTTTTTGGGCGACCATCACGTGTTGTCCGGGTTTGATATTCACTCCCTGAAACACCACCTTGGCTCCCAATGCGGGGACAATCTCTTTGACAAAATCGTAATCCCCCACACTCACCCCACCGGTGCTAATGACGATGTCACACGATTGGAGTGCGGTTTCAAATCGTTGGGTAATCGATTCTTTATCATCCCCCACGATCCCCAGTTGGACACTCTCCCCCCCATACAACTCGACCAAGGCTTGGAGGGTGTAACTGTTGGAACTGCGAATTTTCCCTGCATGGTGGGCGGTTTCACCAAGGTCTAGCAGTTCGCAACCCGTCGCGATAATCGCTACTTTGGGACGTTGCGCCACCCAAACCATCACCTGATTGATCCCTGCTAACACCCCTATGTGGGCAAAACCTATTTTGGTTCCCGTAGGGATAAGTACGTCACCTGAGTGATAACTCTCCCCCACCGGACGCACCGCAAACCCTTGGGGAACAGGTTTTTCGATGTGGATCGTCGAACCCTCCACGCGGACATTTTCGATCGGGATAAGGGTATCTGCGCCCTGTGGCATCAACGACCCTGTAAAGGTTTTGATAGCCATTGCGCTCACAACGCTCCCAACCTCCTTGGCTCCTGCGGGATTATCCCCCAAAATTGCCAAAGAGGTATACGAAGCCAAATCGCTGTGCATAATCGCATACCCATCCATCGCCGAGGTGGGATGGGTGGGGAAGTCACTGGATGCGACACACGCTTGGGCGAGAATACGACCCAAACTTTGGGTTAAAAAAACCCGTTCACGTTTGAGATGACCGACGCTAAGCGTTTCCATGATCTGCTGAGAAGTTTCATACGAAATCATACATTTCCCCCTATGGGATGGTTTCGCTCCCAAACCGGTTGCTTCTCGCGTTAAGGGAGCCTTTGCTGTGGGTTCTAAAAATTCGTTGGTTAGCATGAGATTGTCCCTTTTTGGGGTAGGTTGTTGTGGCAGAAATTATAACCAAGGAGAACTAACAGAGGCTTTTTGCCGACAAGAGCTAGAAAAACGATCATAAATACGTTGTGGTATAATTTTTCTAATTTACTGACCTTACGCACCCTTCAACTTCTGAAGCTCCAAATAAGCCATCCGA
>JAVHOQ010000089.1:207-10941 GCA_036170115.1 Sulfuricurvum sp. | reverse complement strand
AATCTTTTTTATCTTCCAAAGAGTTATAAAAAAACTCTTCGGCAACATCCCCTTGGTTATTGCCCATATTACCCACCAAAACTCCAAGTTTGGTAAGTTTGGCTTCATTGCGCTTTATCTGTTCGTCGGTCTTAGCTTGCGAAATCGCTAAACTTGCGACGAGGTCTTTGAGTTCTTGATCGGTCATGGGATTCTCCTTAGTGGAAATACGAGTGATATTTTACCATAACCCTTAAGAAACAATCCGATACCATTTAAGGTACAAAACATCATTTCAAGGAAAATTATCATTATGGTACCTAAAGAAATTGTATGGATAACAAGGCTTTTATGGATATGTGTAGTTGCACGTCTTTTTTTTATACTCACAGTATCAAGCACCTTTGGCTTAGCTGGGTTAGTTTATGCTATCCAAAATTTTCCAGAAATTTGGTTTTTGCCTTTAAGTATTTTTGCTTTGAATTATTATTTACTAAAAGGGAATATATGGTCGATGGGAATTATTTTTATGAGTGAAATGCGCATTATTATCATGAGTATTTTTTCTATTCCTCAAGGAGGCGTACTCTTTAAAAATGGATTACTGAAATTTGAATATTTTTTTGTCAATATTCTATATGTCATGGTCGCCATAGTGGTTATCTATTTATTAATTCAACGGAGAGAGTTTTTCAATAAGTCTCTTAGATAATTGTATTTTCGACATTACGGGCATGATCCAAAATCTCATAAAAATAAGGAGAAAAGATGAAACGGTTTTGGAAAATAATTTTAGTCGTGGTGATCGTCATTGCGGTGGACATTGGGCGATACCTTTTTTACCCCAGTGTGGGGGCGTTAAAAACCCATCACCCCATCCCAACGGCGTTTATGGAGTACCGTCAAGCGCAATGGACGGAGGAAAACCGTGAGATGACAATCACCCAAAAATGGGTCAGTATGGATCGTATCTCCCCCAATATCATTAAAGCAGTACTTATCGGCGAAGATGATGGATTTTATCATCATGAAGGATTTGATGTTAAGGGGATGGAAAACGCTATCGAACGCAGTATCCAAAAAGGGACTTTAGCGGGGGGGAGTACCATCTCGCAGCAATTGGCAAAAAATATCTATCTTTCCCCCAGCAAAAATCCGGTGCGAAAACTCAAAGAGGCGATTTTGACGTGGCGGATCGAGCGAACCCTCTCCAAACGGCAAATTTTGGAAAACTATCTCAATGTCGCGGAGTGGGGAGATGGTATTTTTGGGATTGAAGCTGCTGCACGACACTATTATCATAAAAGTGCCAAAAATCTTACAGGGGAAGAAGCTGCCCATTTAGCAGCGGTACTTCCTAATCCGATTCTTTACAATGCGCTGGGACACCAAAAATATGTGGTCAACCGCGCCCGTATTATCTACAAAACAATGCGTCGACGAGGGGTGATTGAATCGATTTACCAAGAAGTAATGACCAAACCCAAAGAGGAACGAGAGATGATCGAAGAATCCAACCAAAGTGAGGGTTCGATGGAATCGCTCTTTGGAAATACGGATGAACCCGCCCCTGATACGGGTGAGGTGATGGCTACGGTTCCAAAGGATCCACAGAGTGTTCCACTGCCGTCTCTCTCGGATGCAAACGAGACGCAACCGTAGCGACGAGTTTGATACGCAATTGTTCAAATTGTTTGTTCGCCTCGAACGATTCCATCGCTTTGTGTTTGGCGGCGGTGGAAAAGACGATGCGTCGGTGCGGATGGTGGGCTAAAACTCCTAAAATATCGATCAAATCCGCTTGATCAGAGGTTTTGAATAATAGCCCTGTAATCCCATCATCGATAACTTCCAAAGGTCCTCCGCTATCACTGGCAACCACACACACACCACTCATCATCGCCTCAACAAGTACCAATCCAAAGGTCTCATTATCGGTGGCTAAGACGATCACATCGCACAACTGCATCATGGATTGCGCCTCTTTGGTGAAACCTGTGAAAACTCCCACCGAATGGTACTGCTCTTTGAGTTGGGTAAGATACCCCTCATCCATGGCGTGACCTACAATGAGTGCTTTGGCATCCAATCCCTCATCGGAGAGGTGTTTTATCGCACCTAAGACCAAATGTTGCCCTTTGGTTTTTTCGATACGCCCTACGATCCCTACTGTAAACGCATCCCCAAGTCCCCATCGTCTTCGCTGCGAGCGTTTCTCTTCGATACCCAGTTGGGTGGGAACCTCCGCACCACTGTAGAGTAATTCTACTTTGGGACGGATGTCATTGGGGATAAATTTTTTGACCTGTTTTTGAACTTGTTGGGTAATGGCGATAATAAGATCCAGATTTTTGTATAAAAAGCGGTGATACACATCGTCTTTGAAGCGTGTCATCCGCATATGGCGGGTTTGAACCACGGAGGGTTTTCGCTTGGAGAGCAATTTTGCCATCACCGCAATATGGAGATCTTTCGTCCAGTGGACGTGGATAAGATCAATACCTTCTTGGTCGATAAAGTGGGCAAACTGACGCGCACTGCGCCACGCAAACAACATATTTTGACGCTTAAGAGTGGTATAAGGGAGGGATTCTTTATCAAATTGCCCTTTGAGTTTTCCCGTTTCATTGATAACGGCTACGCACGCTTCTTTCTCCCCCAAATAGCGTGTAGCACGTAACATATACAACTCTAATCCCCCTAAATCGGGAGAGAGGCACAGCTCGCAAATTTTAATTTTCATGGTTTCCTTTCAGCTCAAGGTTCATTTCATAGAGTTTGATGTATTTGTAAAAATTGGTAGCCGCATGGGAAAAGGCGATAATCAACCCCGCATAACCATCTAAAAATCCCCGTTTGAGTACATACGTCCGAAAAAAGGAGTACAGACCATTAAAAAGTGCTTTAACAGGGGATGAACGACGTTTCCCCACATTGTCTTGGGCAAAAAGGGTGGAATAACGGTCTAATTTTACAATAAAATCGGAGATACTGCTATAGCTGTAGTGTTTCATATTCCCCTCAATGGGGGCTTTGGTCATCCCCTCATCGATAATGTTTTCATGCACCGCATTATCATTAAACCGAGTTACCGATTTGTGGTAGAGGCGACGAATTTTTTGGTTGTTCCAACCGCTGTGGCGAATCGGAATCTCTTTGTAATACGCCAAAAAATTGATGATGTAAATGGTGTTTGGATCAAGTTTTTTGGTTTGAAGGGCTTGTAGTAATGCCTCATCCACCACTTCATCGCTGTCGATGATTAAGATCCAATCGTGTTTAGCATACGCAGCGGCACGGTTTTTGGTTGTCCCAAACCCATCGAAAAACCCTTCAATCACACGGACATTGGGAAAGTCTTTGGCGATGGTGAGGGTACCATCGGTTGAGCCATTATCGTAAACGATCACATCATCAAACGCACTAAGGGACTCCAACGTTCGACGAATCGTTCTTGCCCCATTGCGTACAATCATCACAGCAGATACGGTCATATTAGTGTTTTATCCTTTTAAGATAAGTTTTACCCCAAAATCTCAACTGTTTAAGGGGGCGAAACAGGGCATCGGGAGAGGTCAAGGCATCCCCTTTAATCCGATAGAGCATCCCCCCCATCCCTTCCCACGAAGGATTGAGGGCATTACCGATCCGAAACACGTAGGGGTAATGACGTTTGGCATGGGTGATCACTGATGCATTGTATTTGCCATAGGGCAAGACAAACGAATCGATCCTCACCCCCAGTTTTTTTTCTAATACCGTTTTGGAGGTGATGAGTTCCTCGTCCAAATTCACCCCCTCTTGCGTTAAATTCACATGATTCATGGAGTGGGAGGCGATTTGGACATACCCACTGTGTACCATCTCCCGCAACTCTTCGTAGGTGCAAAAGGGGGCATGGGTCATAGCATTTTCGTAAATGTGGGCGTGGGTGAGGGACAAGCGTTGTTGGGGTGAGAGGGTCGTTGTCTCCAAAATATATGCTGTTGGCACCGCTAAAAGGGCTTTTAGGTGATATTTTTGAAGCAATGGGAACACATAATGGTAAAAATCAAAATAGCCATCATCGAAGGTTAAGCAGATCCCATGGGGAACATTTTCCCCTGGAAATACCGTGGTGTAGCGTTGCGCAATGAAGGACAAATGTGCCTCCATCATCTCCAACGTATTGGATAAGGGCAAATCGTCACTGTTAATATGATGATACATGACCACGGTAATCACGACGGCTCCCCTTTTTTAGCAATAATAAAGTATCATACCACACCCTCACTTAAGGACTTTGCCAAACACCATGCGTATTCAATGTGAATTTCCCTCCCCTTATGCCCCTTTGGAGAACCAATTTAACCACATAGATCGTCTTTTTATCGCCGATGAGACCACCATTCACAAAGCCCGTAATGAACTCAAAATTATCCAATTGGGGCATCTTCAAACGGTGGTCAAATCGTTTAAAGTTCCCCATCTGCTTAATCGACTGATCTATACGTTTTTTCGCACTAGCAAAGCCCATAAGTCCTATCATAATGCCCTAAAACTCCAAAAATTGGGGATTCTAACCCCACAACCCATCGCCGTAATCGAATATTTTTCAGCAGGTCTGCTCGAAAAAAGTTTTTTTGTGAGTGAGCATTTTGCCTACGATTGTACGATTCGTACCCCCCTGCTGGAGGATGTAGCCGACCGTGACGCTATTTTTAAGCACTTTGCGGCGTATACCTACGATCTTCACCAAAAAGGGGTGTGGCATTTGGATTATTCCCCCGGCAATATTCTCATCAAAAAAACCTCTACAGGATACGCATTTGCCATTGTCGACATTAATCGGATGGTATTTAGACCCATTACCCCCCTGCAAGGGTGTGAAAATTTTAATAAATTATGGGCAAGTGATGCCCAATTGGCGATTATGGGGAGAGAATATGCCCGTCTAAGCGGGGCAGAGGAATCCTTGATTGTTTCAGAGATGCAGCGGCACAATAACGCCAACAAACGGGTGAAAAATTTCAAAAAACGGCTTAAAAACCTGCTAAAAGGCGATTTTTCAACCCCTCTTTAACTTTGAGAAACATCATAGTACGCCCTGAGAAATCCTGAGGAACCATAAAAGGGTGTTGTTTTTTCTCCGCCCCAATTCCCTTCCATCGTGCCACGGAAGCAAAAAGCGAATTGCCAAAAAAGGTGAAGGTTTCACACCCCACCGCACTGGCAAGATGATACGTCCCTGTGGAGGTGCTGATAAACAACGCGCATCGACTCAGCAACGCCGCAAACTCTACAATGGATCCTTTGGATTGATAGACAACGACCCGACTTTTCCCCAAACACCCTTTGGCTTCTGAACACAATTGATCTTCATCAGGGCCAAAGGTCATGACTATATCAATGGCGTTCTCTTCTAACGCAAGGGTAACGAGTTCAATGTATTCCCGTAACGTCCAATTGGCTTCGCTCGATCCACCTGAACCCGGATGAAAAACCACCAAAGGTTTGGTAAGGTGATATTGCGTACAAAACTGCTTGAAAAATGTATCCTCAAAGGTTAATAAGGGTTGGGGAAACTCTCTCGCAATTCGTGGAAAGAGGGGGGCGATAAGGGCAATATTGTACTCAAACTCCCCCATTTTGGCTTCACTACGACGCTGAACGATCCGATGGGTATAAAAAATTTGGGCTATTTTGGTCGCAGGGGCAATACGCACAGGGATGCGGGCTAACCACTGCGCAAGGGCAATGCGGGTATTGGAAAAGAGGGTGATAGAAGCATCAATCTTTGCCTTTTTAAGCTGTTGTGCCAAAACCCAAGGATTTCCCCCATAATCGACGATCACGTCATCGATAAAGGGACACGATTGGGCTAACTCACGATTCAATGGGGCGACTAAAGCGACAATCGTATTGGCAGGATCATGGTGCTTGAGGAGATACAATGCCGGCAAGGCCGTAATAAAATCCCCCAACTTATCGTTACGAACGACTAAGATTTTCATACAACGCTCCTTTTTTTGGGGATGGAGGGATAAATCCCCGCTTCTCTAACTGTGATAATGCTTCGTGCATCACCAAATCTGCCCCAACAGAGGATAAATGAAAATTATTGTATACCGACCCTTGGGCGGTAATCAAAAGACACTGATGTCCCTGATTATTACACAACACCTCTTTGGGATAGATTTTAATGAGATGAGGGTGATCGGGAATCTCTAATTTTTCATCTATTTCCTTGGCTTTACTATACGCATCATATCCGATATAACGCTGTTTTACCTCCGTTGATCCATCAAACTTATGTTGCAATAATTCATGAAAATAGATCGGCATGGAATCCACATCCGGTTGAGGTATAGAAAACACAAGAACAACGCTGTGCCCTTTCGCCAACAGTGATTGAATATTTTTTTTATACGATTGATACGCTTTTTGAGCCGCTACGGCTTCTCCACCACTCATGTTGTTTCTCCCATCTTTGGCGGGATCGGCTGTCCGTTTTTTTGCCATGCTGAAGAGTTCTTCATTAGCAGAAACGATTACCACTTTTGGTTCCTTAAATGTCTCTATGAAATGCGCTCTTTTTTCATTGATAATGGGGCATTCGGCCACACTTCCAAACCACAGATCAGGGGAGACAAAGGGACATTGTTCATAACTTAAACTGATCAACCCTTCATGATAGGGGGTTAATTGTCGTTGTAAAGCAGTCTCATATTGCCCCACAAAACTGTCCCCCAAGGTCACAAATTTTTCATTTCCGAAGCGGCACGCCTCCTCAGGATCACGCATCCCGCACGAAGTGGTTTTTTGTTGGGTTTTAAAATTACGCCCTGAAGTGTTACTCTCTAAGCGTCTAAATTCAACGATGGAAAACTCTTTTTGGTAGTAGCGGGCATCGGTGGGAGTGAGGCGAAATTCATCCCCTTGGTGGGTATAGATAAAGCCCATTAACCCTACAATCATCACCGTTACCGCACTCATAATAACCCAAAACATTTTGCGGGAAAGTTTAAATCGAAAGGGGCGTTCGATGATAAAATAGGTGAGGGTTGCAAGCATCATGGCAATAAGGATTAACCCAAATTTTTTTTCCGTATTGGGTGTTTTTCCCGCTATTTTGAGAAAGGAAAAAATAATCCAATGCCACAAATACAACGAATACGAAATAAGCCCGATAGCGACAAAGGGTTTGGTGCGTAGCACGTCGGTGACCAATTCATCTGCGCGAGCGTACCAAATAAAAATCATTGCCCCAACCACAGGAAGAAGGGTGATAAACGAAGGATGTTGGGTGGTATGATCGAAAAACAGCGCTGCATGAAGGATCATCAAAAGTCCAATAGCGGGCATAACGGTACTGGTGCTAGAGTATTTGGTTCGATCTCTTCCCAATTCAAATTTGGCAAGCAATGCCCCTCCTGCGAGTTCCCACGCCCGCATAGGGAGAAGGTAAAACGCGGTATTGGGAAAATTTTGCACCACATAATGAGCCAGTTCCAAAGAAAATAGTCCAAAAACAGCAATAAGGCTAATGAGATAGTGTCGTTTGTAGCGATAAAAAAAGACCATAATCACGGGAAAAAAGAGATAAAACTGCTCTTCAATCGAGAGTGACCATGTGTGCAAAAACGGTTTAAACGCACTGGCCTCGGCACTGTACCCATCTTCTTTCCAAAACCAAAAATTCGAGATGGAGACCAACGCCGATAGAACCGATCCCGAATATTCATGCAGTGCTTTGGGGGTCATCCAAAAATACGCCAAGGGCAACGAGGTAAGGATGACTGCATAAAGGGCGGGGAGGATACGTCGAACCCGTTTTTCATAGAATCGTCTAAAACTAAACGTACCGTTTTGAAGTTCGCGTAAGATAATGGAGGTGATAAGATAGCCTGAGATGACAAAAAAGACATCCACCCCAATATACCCCCCTGGAAAAAGGGAAACGCCCCCCAGTACGATTTGGGCATGGTAGATCACCACCATCATAATCGCCACGCTGCGCAATCCATCAATTTCGGTTCTATACGCTAATTTCACAATCCGGTACCACCCAATTTTTTTTAAATAGTTGTGCCATTGTATAGAAAAGTATCTTTGACAAAAGGGTAATCTTTTACCAAACCCACCCATGAACCGCTATAATAACGCCATGAAAAAACCGTTTGCATGGGATTATTATTCCGACCAACCCGCCATTATCCGTGATAAAAAGCTCAAACGACAGATGCGTCGGGAAGCATTAGGATCGTTACTCAAAACCTTTTTCGTGGCATTGGTGATGCTTCCCCTTGCGTGGGTCGTGTCGCTCTTTTTACCGCGCAAAAAAATCAGTGGCAGTGAGTTTTTCGGGATGGGGGTTAATCTTGATAAAGAACCCAATACGACGGGCTATCTCCTTGAGGAGCTGGGGGTGGACAAACTCCTTATTCGTATTCCTTTATGGGAGATGGAGCAACTTCCTCAGTATGTCCGATTTATCCGCAGTTTTGACAACAAAGCCATCACCGTTGCGCTGTTACAAGATCGAGAACACATCACCTCAGCTTCGCTCACGCGTGATCATCTGATCCAAATTTTTGATGCGTTGGAGGGAGTATGCGATACCTATGTGGTGGGTTCAACCATTAACCGTGCCAAATGGGGGTGTATGAGTGTCAATGAGTATCTGGATTTTTTTGCCGTTGCGTATACCCTCAAACGTATCCGCTATCCCCATCTCACCCTCATTGGGTCACAGGTGATCGATTTTGAATTTCACTTTACTGCTCACACGCTGTTTCATCGTCACGCCATTAGGTACGATGCGGTGGGGAGTTTGTTGTACGTCGACCGTCGAGGCGCGCCTGAAAATACCCAAATGGGATTTGATCTTATGGGAAAAATCAATCTTCTCTATGCCCTCATCACCCTCAGCCCCAAAACGGAGAAGAGACTGATCATCACCGAAACCAACTGGCCTCTTCAAAAAACCGCCCCCTACGCCCCCACCAGTGAGAGTGAGTGTGTGAGTGAAGCATCGTATGCCGATTATATGGTGCGGTACCATCTTTTGGCGTTTGCATCCCAAAAAGTGGCGTGTGTCTATTGGCATCAGTTGATTGCCATTGGGTATGGTTTGGTCGATAATCGGGAGGGGATTCGCAAGCGCAGTGCCTTTGAGGCGTACCGTACGATGGTCATGCACCTCCATGATGCGACGTTTGAGGGGTATCGTCTTGCTCACGGGGAACATCGTTTGATCTGTTGGACACCACGCGGTGAACTTACCATCACGTGGCGCGATGAGAGTTCCCCCATCTACACCTATAAAGACCTTTCATGACGCTTTTGATTATTCTCCCCAATTGGTTAGGCGATGCGGTGATGGCGACCCCTGCCATTGAAAGTTTATGTGCTGTTTATCCCGAAGTACAACTGACGCTAGTAGGGTCGTATGTGGCAATTGAAGCGCTCAAACATCACCCCAACTGTGTGCGTCATTATGTCGATACGACCAAAAAGGGGGGAAACCGTTTGGTCAATACCTACCGTTTTGCCCAACTGTTGGGGAGACACGACCGTGCGATCACGTTTCGTAATCAGCTCCATTCGTCGTTGTTGCTTTTGTGGAGCGGTACCCCCCTAACCCTTGGGCGAAAAAGTTGGCATTCGTCCATGTTGCTTTCCCATCCTATCGCCCCTAAGCACCCGTTGCATTTGGTTGAGCAATACGCCGCCATCGCCCAAGTATTGGAAAAATACCCCCTCCCCATGGGAAAATTGACCCTTTTTATCCCCCCTCACCGCTATGAACGTCCGACATTGGGGATTAATCCCGGTGCGACGTATGGGAGTGCCAAGCGGTGGTATCCCGAAAAATTTGCCGACGTGGCACGCTCCTTGAGTGATCGATATGACATCATATTATTCGGCGGAGTCAATGAAGTGGCGATGGCAGGTGCGATTGAAGCAGCATTAGAGGGGATTGATGTGACCAATCTTGCGGGGAAAACGTCTATCGAGCAAGTGTGCGCCATGATCGGAGGATTGGATCTTTTTATCACCAATGACAGTGGTCCCATGCACGTCTCAGGGGCGTATCAGGTTCCTACCGTCGCTATTTTTGGCTCCACCAATTACACCGAAACCTCACAATGGGGCAACCCAAAAAATATTATCGTGCGTCATGACTTGGCGTGTTCCCCGTGCATGAAGCGCGAATGTCCCCTCAAACACCATGAGTGCATGAAAGGGATTACCGCTGAGGAAGTCATTGGGGCGGTGGAAAAATTACGGTTGATTCACTGAGATTACGCGCTTTTAAGCTGTGTGTCCGTTTTGTCATTCCCGCGAAGGTGGGAATTGACGAGAGTGTATCACTTGAGGGTCATTACTGGGTCTTGCGGTTGTTTATAGATTGCTAAAGTGACTCTCTGGGAGGGCAAAGATACGTCGTTCTAACCGTTCAATCACAAATAACAGTTTTTCGGAAACCCCTTTGAGTTGTTGGTAATAATCACTGGCAATCTCTTGATTGAGTGAGGTTACTTTTTTACGACTTTTAAAAAGCTTGGAGAGGAGTGAACGATCTTCATCGCTAAAATAGATTTTAAAAATCTTCATATAAACATCGTGCAATTCAAAATGAAGAGTTTCAATCTCTTTGAGACAATCCATATTGGGCATCATCCCCAACATTTGCCCCTCTTCATAAAACCATAATCCAGAGCCTCTTTCAAATCTCCAAATCCATCCTCTAATTTAAGGCTATTGGAAGTT
>JAVHOQ010000089.1:0-197 GCA_036170115.1 Sulfuricurvum sp. | reverse complement strand
TGTAAAGTTCAAGGTAATTTGTTTTCATGCTCCATCAAAAGCATATTTTATGCCAAAATTGTTATTTGGTGCGTAAGGTCAGTAAATAAGAGTCGGGAAGTTAACCTAAAAATATAAAGGATAATTTTTATTATCTATATCTCGAGCCTCTTTCAAATCTCCAAATCCATCCTCTAATTTAAGGCTATTGGAAGTTT
>JAVHOQ010000088.1:0-2185 GCA_036170115.1 Sulfuricurvum sp. | reverse complement strand
AAATTTATACCACGCTTATCCCGAAAAAATTATTTACTGCGTAAGGTCAGTTAATGAAAAAAAAGTAAAAAAGCTGGAGTTAACATCTCGTGAAGAACAAACATTAAGAGATATAAATTCAGGTCCATGGATGTGGCGAATATGTTTCAAATTAGGTGTAGCAATGATAGCTATTGGATTTATTTTACTCACCACACAACAATAAGGAAGATGAAATGGACGACAATCAAACAAACCTTAAAAAAAGGGGACAAAAAAAAGAAAAAAAGGGAAAAAAAGGGGACGAAAAAAGGGGACGAAAAAAGGGGACGAAAAAAGGGGACGAAAAAAGGGGACAGGCTACTTTTTTACTGGTTCCCCATCTCCCGATGGGGAACCCTTAGTAACTTATACCGCCTTCACGTAGATTAAAATGCCCAATGGATGGGTGTCATCCCCCACCCAGTAAGATACGCGTTACTCTGACTAAAGGGTTTTGAACCAAAAAAGCCCCGATACGATGAGAGGGGCGAGGGGTGAGGTGCTTTTAGGATCAAATGGCGTGTGCTATCAATCAAAGCCGATTTTTTGTGTGCGGGCGCACCCCATAAGATAAAGACCAAATGGTCGCGTTGATCATTTAACGTGCGAATCACCTCATCGGTAAAACGTTCCCACCCTTGTTCTTTATGCGATAGTGGTTCTCCTGCTCGAACAGTAAGCAAGGTATTAAGCAATAACACCCCCTCTGCTGCCCAATGGCTCAAATCCCCACTAGTAGGGTAATCACACCCGATATCTTCTACCAATTCTTTAAAAATATTATGCAACGAAGGGGGGATTTTGATCCCCTGCGGGACGGAAAAAGACAATCCATGCGCTTGACCTACCCCATGATAGGGGTCTTGTCCCAAAATGACCACTTTTACCGCATCAAACGGGGTGGAATTAAAGGCATTAAAGATTTCATTACCACGGGGATAGAGGGTATAACGCTGTTTCTCTTCCACCAAAAAGGCTTTAAGGTGCGCCATATAGGGTTTGGCAAACTCCTCACGAAGCACCTGTTTCCAGCTTTCATGGAGGGCAGGATTGAGCTGCATTATTTTAAAAGATCATCGTCAAAAATAACCATTTCATAGATACTACGCTTGGTCACCAACGATTTTTCAGGAGGGACACCCCCACTGCAACGGACGCGGGAGAGTTCTGCGCGTAATTCCATGATCTCTTGCTCCATCACTTCCATTTTATCCTTAAGACGCATCACCACATCTACCCCCGCAAGATTGACCCCCACTTCACGGGTGAGGCGTAAAATGGTTTTGATTTTTTCAATATCCCGTTGAGAATACAACCGTATCCGCCCATCGGAGCGTGAGGGGGTGATGAGATTTTCCCGCTCATACTGACGCAACGTTTGAGGATGAATCTCCAAAATTTTTGCCACAATACTGATCATATAGACAGGTTCATCAAAATGGTGCATCATCTACTCCTGAGGAAGGGATTGTTTCATCTGTTCGACCAAAGCGGGATCGAGACTCTCCACACTGGGTAAAACGATAGTGGCTTTAAGGTACAAATCACCTCGAACACCACGTTGACGATTGAGTACCCCCATCTCTTTGAGGCGGAAACGTTGCCCATTTTTGGTATTTTCAGGGACTTTGAGGGTTACTTCTTTTTCCAAAGTGGGGACACTCACTTTTCCCCCAAAAAGGGCTGCGTACAACGGGACATTAAAGGTTTTAATCAGATTATCCCCATCACGCTCATACTCAGGATTGGTAGATGCGTCTATTTTGAGATACAAATCTCCCACTTGCGCCCCATGACGTTTCCCTTTGCCCCGCACGCGCAATTTTTCACCACTATTAATCCCTGCGGGAATTTTGATGTCAAAACTCTCGCCATTAAAATTGATCGTATGTTTTCCACCCAAAACAGCAATGGCAAAGGGGATGGTCACATTGGCTTCCATATCAAGGTTCATCCCCCCTCCCCCAAAACCGCCAAATCCTCCAAAGCCACCGCCACCACCACTGAAACCACCACCCCCTTGACCAAACATTGAGCGCAAAATTTCATCCAAATCGACATTCCCCCCCTGAGAACGTGAAAAGTCATGGAAGTTTTGACCCCCAAACTCCGAATCCCCGTATTGGTCATATTTTGCCCGTTTTTCTGTATCACTGAGAACTTC
>JAVHOQ010000087.1:0-11107 GCA_036170115.1 Sulfuricurvum sp. | reverse complement strand
CGAAATCTATGCTGATTTTTGAAATATTTGAGGTTTAGATTTGCAAGTGGCTCTATCATTGCACTATACACTTAAAAACGGGGTAAAAAGTGATAATTTTTACCCTTTAAAAAATACTTTTGCTTACCGACACAACTCTTCCCCCATTTTTAACAACTCCGGTGCAATCGTATAACGGTGATTATTGGTCTCATCGATGGTCATAAACTCAAATGCCCCTTTTGTGTAGACGATAATATGGTGATTATGGCTGTTTTCCCGTAGTCGGTTCAGGGCAAAAAGGACAAACTCCGCTGCCATAAGACGATCAAAAACGGTAGGATTTCCTCCCCGCTGAATATGTCCCAAGGTGGTAATGCGCGATTCTAAGCCAATGGTGTTTTCAAACCAGTCATTAAGTTTTTCACTGATAGTGGATCCCTCTGCCGTAATGGCGATGGCGTAGGTGCGTCCCTCGTGTAGCTCTTTTTTGAGCCGTTTTTCGATACTGGGGAGATCAAATGGTAATTCGGGGATAATGCACACCTCTGCACCGCACGTCAGAGCAGAGACCAATGCCAAATAGCCACACTCTCGCCCCATGGTCTCAATGATAAAGGCACGTCGAAACGAAGCCACGGTATCACGAATATCATCAATGGCTTGACGAATCACATTAAGCGCGGTATCGACCCCCAAACAATACTCTGTCCCATAGATGTCATTATCGATGGTGGAGGGGATACCGATAAAATCGATCCCAAAATCGGTATAAAATTGGTTCAATGCCCGAAAACTCCCATCTCCCCCCAAGACGATGAGCTTTTGGATTCCCTTTTTTTGGAGATTTTCAAAGGCTATTTGACGAGACGCGTGGTCGTAAAATCGTGCCGAACGGGAAGAGCGCAAGATCGTCCCCCCCCGATAGATGATCCCTGAAGCATCCGAGCGTTTGGCTTTTTTGATCTTATTATCGATGAGTCCCTCTAAGCCATCGTAAATAAGATAGGGGGTGATTTTTCGGTTAAAACAGGTTTCGATGAACATTTTGATCGCAGGGTTCATCCCTGCACAATCGCCACCTGAGGTTAAAATCCCAATTTTCATCTCTCCTCCCATTAGTTTCTAATAATCTGTTGCGCTGCTTGGATAATGGGGTAACTTGTCGGGGCAGCGGTTAGAAGCGGTTGGGTTGCGACTTGAAGGGAGACGAGTTTGTGGGCGGTGAGTTCCGATTCGATGGCAAGACCGATGATGTTGATGATCTCTCCGGCCTCTTTGCTCCCGATGACTTGCCCACCGATGATTTGACCACTGCTTTTGAGGGCGATGAGTTTGACCGATTGTTTGGATGCATCGGGGATGGTCGAGGGGTGACGATTCATCCCCTCGAAAAACCCTACCGTGTAGTGGATGTTTTCAGCTTTGGCACGCGCTTCGGTGACCCCCGCACTGGCAAAGACACGCTCCCCAATCATGGTTGAGAAAATCGCGATGGTGCCATTAAACCCTTTGAGGTAGTTGAGACCATAGAGCGAATTGCCCGCTACGCGTGCTTCGGAAGCAGAGGTGGAAGCCAACATCACTTTGGAAGGGTCACGGGTGATAAAGTCCCGTCGACCGCAGCAATCCCCCACCGCAAAAATATCTTTGTTACGGGTGCGCATATACTCATCGACCCAAATTCCCCCATAACGGGCAAGTTTTAACCCCGCGGCTTTGGCAAGGGCGGTGTTGGGTTGGTACCCTGTAGCGAAAATAATCACCTCTCCCCCAATGCACGACCCATCACACAGCTCGACACATAAGGCTTTGTCCCCCTCACTCACGATACGCGAAACGTGTTGACCTAACGCTAACGTAATCCCTTTTTCCACCATAATCGCTTCGGCTTGAAGGGCCATATCGACATCAAACGCATCGGCTAAGATGTGTCGTCCTCCGATAATGGTCACCTCTTTACCCACCGAACGCAATTCCAGTGCCATCTCTACGCCGATAAACCCTGTCCCGACGACAATGATCTTTTGTTTGTCAATGAGGTAATTTTTGAGAATGTCAACTTTATCTTTGTGTTTTTCGATGGTAAAAACGTTTTCCAAATGGAGGGCATTTTCGAGCGTTTTGTGGACGAAAGGGATTGACCCTGTGGCAAAAATAAGTTTATCAAAGGTGATGGTATGTTCTTTGGCAACGACCGTTTTGGTCTCAATGTCCACCGACACCGCCGTATCGATGATGAGGTTAATCATCTCTGCCATAGGGCCTCCGCACGACATCGCATCTTTAGCACTTTCCCCCAGTGTCTCCCCGAAGATATAGGGGATACCGCAGGGAACCAACGAAATTTCATCTTCTTTGATCACGGTAATTTTTTTATCGGGGAAATTTTGCAGTGCCGTAGCCACGGTAACGAAAGCTGAGGGGCCTCCCCCTAACACTACTATATCGGTATGTTCATGTTTCATGGTGTATTCCTTGGGTCATTTTACGTGCGTAATGATACCCGCTCAAAATTACAATACAACTGTATGCGTGTTTAATCTCCAATTCTATATAATCACACCCCGTACACCCCTTTTTGAGTAAAAAATTAGTGACCGAAAGAAAATGATGTTTGAACAAACTTTTAAAAATATAGACGATATTCTCCACAAAGATGCTGGATGCGGGAGTGAACTCGATTATGTCGAGCAAACTTCATGGGTGTTGTTTCTCAAATACCTCGATGATTTGGAACACGACAAGGCAACCGCCGCCGCACTGATGCTTAAAAGCTACACCCCGATTATTGCCCCTGAATACCAATGGAACACATGGGCAGCCCCCAAAGATGCAGAGGGCAAACTTGACCATCATGCCGCATTGGGTGGCGATGATCTCAAAGAGTTCGTCGATCATAAACTCTTCCCCTATCTCAAAAAGTTCAAAGTCGATGCCCAAAGTGCCGATACCATCGAGTACAAGATCGGTGAGATATTTAGCGAACTCAAAAACCGCGTACAAAGCGGCTACAACCTCCGTGAAGTGATCAACCGCATCGACGAGTTACGTTTCCGCACCCATGCTGAAAAACACGAGATGAGCCACCTCTATGAGGACAAGATCAAAAATATGGGGAACGCCGGACGCAACGGCGGCGAATACTACACCCCACGACCCCTCATCAAAACCATCGTCCGCGTCGTCGCCCCCGAAATCGGGCAAAAAATCTATGATGGTGCGGTGGGGAGTGCGGGATTCTTGGTCGAAGCGTTCGAGTATCTCAAACACACCAAAAAACTCACCACCAGCGATACCCTCACCCTCCAAAAAACGACCTTTTACGGCAAAGAGAAAAAATCCCTCGCCTACATCATCGGAACGATGAACATGATCCTTCACGGCATCGAAGCTCCCAACATCGTCCATGCCAATACGTTGGCAATCAACCTCAATGACATCCAAGAGAAAGACCGTTATGATGTGGTGCTTGCCAATCCCCCCTTCGGAGGAAAAGAGCGGGCCGAAGTACAGCAAAACTTCCCGATCAAAACGGGGGAGACCGCAAGCTTGTTTTTACAGCATTTCATCAAGATTCTAAAAGCGGGGGGTAAAGCGGGGGTTGTCATCAAAAACACTTTTTTGAGCAACACCGACAACGCCTCGGTCACCCTGCGTAAAAAACTCCTTCATGAGTGTAATCTCCACAGTGTCCTTGATCTGCCCGGTGGTACCTTTACGGGGGCAGGGGTTAAAACCGTCGTTTTGTTTTTTGAAAAGGGTGTCTCCACCCGCAACGTGTGGTTTTATCAGCTAAACTTGGATCGCAATCTGGGGAAAACGAATGCGCTCAATGAAAAAGATTTGGCGGAGTTTGTGGAGCTTCAAAAGTCGTTCGGAGCGTCTGAGAACTCGTGGAGTATTGATGTCCGCGACATAGACCAAAGCACGTTTGATCTCAGTGCCAAAAATCCGAATAAAAAAGAAGAAGTCGCACTGCGAAAACCGCACGAGATACTCAGTGAGATGAACGTTTTGGATGAAGAGAGTGCGAAGATTTTGGCGACGATAAAGGGGCTATTATGAAAAATATTGACAAAAAAAGTTTGGAAAATGTCTATCGCTTATTTGAAACAGGCGATATTGACACACTAGAAGTTGGTACAACGAAGGGATTACAAGATATTCACCGCTATTTTTTTGATGGATTGTATGATTTTGCAGGACAAATACGGATATCCAACATCTCAAAAGGGGGGTTTAGATTTGCAAATTCCCTGTATTTGAAAGAGATATTGGTAAAAATTGAGCAAATGAGCGAAAACAGTTTTGAAGAGATTATTGCCAAATATGTAGAAATGAATATCGCCCATCCTTTTATGGAAGGCAACGGTAGAACGATGCGCGTATGGCTTGATATGGTACTCAAAAAAAATCTCAAAAAAGTCGTCAATTGGCAAAATGTCGGCAAAGAACGTTATCTTCAAGCGATGGAGCGAAGCCCTATTAACGATTTAGAACTAAGAACCTTACTCTTTGCCCACTTAACGGACGAAACCGACAACCGAGAAGTTATTTTTAAAGGGATAGAGCAATCCTACTATTATGAAGGATTGGAGCTTTTATGAAAGAAGTTATAGCAAAAACTGTAAAACTCGCCACACTGTGGAGAGAACTAATTTGGATACACTATATTGGTAATCGAAAACTCTCACCATTGGTGAGAGAATATATTGCTATTCGAAAGCTCTCAGCAGTGCCGAGAGAATTTTCATGGCAATTTTTTAGATATTCAATATTACCGTTCGCCCTGAGCTTGTCGAAGGGTGGATTCATGGTTCGACAAGCTCACCACGAACGGACTGGAAAAAGTGATTAATATGAAAAAATTCAATGAGTGGAACGAAGTTAAAAAACAACTTGATTGTAAAGAGAAATATATTACTCCAAAAGAGAGAGAAGTCTATTGGGCTAGTATCGGTGAAAATATTGGTTTTGAACAAAATGGAAAAGGGGATATTTTTTCACGTCCTGTTTTGATCGTAAAAAGATTTTCAAAAAATATCTTTTTTGGTGTTCCGTTATCGACTCAGCCAAAAGAGGGGAGCTTTTTTTACGGTTTTGAGTTGAACGGAGAAAAAAGTACTGCGTTGGTTGTTCAGGGGAGATTGTTTGATACACGAAGATTAGAAAACCGAATCGGAATGATAAGCAAAGAAGATTTTGAAAACATAAAGTTGAGAATCAAGGATTTGTTAGATGTGTAGATTTTCTCCCCTTGGCAGAACCAAAGGGCGTCCCGAAGGAAATTATGAGAGTATTCTAACGCAAAACTATTCAAAAGTAAAGAGTTGCGGATGAAGCAGGGGTGGGAAGTAAAAAAATTAGTGGATGTTTGTATTGTTGAGCGTGGAAGTTCTCCTCGTCCAATAGATAAATATACAACCAATGATGAAGATGGTGTTAATTGGATTAAAATAGGAGATACAAAAGGGGTAGATAAATATATTTTTTCAACAAAAGAAAAAATAACAAAAGAGGGTGCTTTAAAATCTCGATATGTAAAAAAAGGTGATTTTATTTTATCGAATTCGATGTCTTTTGGAAAACCATTTATCATGCAAACCGATGGTTATATTCACGATGGTTGGTTTGCTCTTCGATTACATGATTTCATTAATACAGAATATTTTTATCATCTTCTTTCTTCTCCGTATGTAAATGAGCAGTTTCATAGATTAGCGAGTGGTTCGGTTGTAAAAAATATAAGTGGTGATTTAGTAAAAAAGGTTCTTTTACCGATTCCATCTCTCCTCGAACAACAACGAATCGTCGCCATTTTAGATGAAGCGTTTACCGCGATAGAGCGTGCAAAAGCCAATGCCAAGCAGAACCTCAAAAATGCCAAAGAGCTTTTTGAATCTTATTTGCAAAGTGTATTTGAAAATAGAGGCGAGGGGTGGGATGAGAAGAAGTTGAATGAAATTACAGAAGTAAAAGACGGAACACATGACAGCCCAAAATATATTAAAGAGGGTATTCCCTTTGTAACTCAAAAAAATATTAGACAAGACGGATTGTCTTTTGCCGATACAAGATTTATAACAGAAACAGACCACGAGAAATTTTATAAAAGGTCAAATGTAACTTATGGAGACATTCTTATTTCGATGATAGGTGCAAACAGAGGAATGGCTGCAATCGTTGATGATAAAAGAATTTTCAGCATCAAAAATGTTGGCTTGATTAAGGAAAGCAAAAACATCAACAAACATTTTCTTCTCTATTATTTGAAATCATCATTGGCAATGAAATACGTTTTGTATATGTCAAATGGTGGAGCACAAGAATTTGTTGGATTAACAGCATTAAGAAGTTTTCCAATTCCTTATCCACCATTAAAAGACCAACAAACTATCGTCCAAAAACTCGATCTCCTCTCCGACGAAACCAAACGCCTCGAAGCGATTTATCAGCAGAAAATAGAGTGCTTAGAGGAATTAAAAAAAAGTATATTGCAAAAAGCGTTTAATGGGGAGTTGGGATGAACGACAATGAGATTGCGGATCAAGTCCGCAATGACAGAACGCGTCATCCTGAACTTGATTCAGGATCTAAAAAGATACAATATTTACCGCAAATTAGTTACAAAATTTTACGGGGGAGCGCCCTAAAAGAATCAGTAGATGAAATAGATAAGCTAAAAAAGTACTTTATTGAAAATGAGATAAATACCTTTTATACTGAATTTGATAGTGTATTAAAAACTATTTTGAAGAGAATTGAATACATTGATAATAATTTTGAAAAATGGCAAAAAATAAGACTAATTGATAAAATATATTATCTATTTATTAAAGAAATTGAAAATAATATTTCAAAATATGAATTTAAAAGATTGGAATTTGAACCAACAAGAAATTATTATTCAATATATATTGAAAGAGGTCACCAAAATACACTAAAAGAAAATATAAATCATTTATTTGGATATTTCAAACAAAGAATTAAAGAAAAAAATAGTGAATTTTATTTTGGTGAATCTTATGGTGAAAGTCCAAAGAGTACATCATCTTATAGTGGCTATTCTAAAAATGTTTATGTCAATTTATCTCAAAAAAAAGACAATGAATTAATTAATTTGGCAATCGTAAAATTACAAATGGAAGATAACTTCATTAGCTATACTTTAAATAGATTCGTTGAAATGATGCACGATTATCAATTGATTACAGACCAAGAATATAATCTACATATTTACGGAACGGAAAATCCTAAAAATATTAATTTAATAAAATTTGGATTGAGTAGTAGCTTAATATCAAGATTGGATTCTGATGGACAACTAGGAAATCTGTATATTGATGATTATGGTAATTTGAAATGTAACAAACGATTTGAAGTTTTTTTAGAAACCATAGATGATTTTTATCAATTTCAAATTAAAAAATTTATTTCGAGTAATCAAGAATAAAATATGATTTCATTCATCCCAAACCCCTTTTTGCTATGGATCCCCAGGTCAAGCCCGAGGATGACGAAGCCCGTCATTCCCGCGAAGGCGGGAATCCAGCTTTTTAACAATACGTATATGCGCACCAAATGTCATAGCCCTGTCACGACAATATTATCGAAAGGAATAAAGTGAAAAATCCACATCCACGCATCGCCATCGTTCGGCTCAGCGCATTGGGGGACATCATCAATACCGCTGTTGTGTTGCAAATCATCCATCACCATTACCCTCATGCGGTGGTGGATTGGTTCGTTGAAGAGGCGTTTACCCCGATTCTTGCGGGTCATCCTCTGCTGCATGCGGTGATCCCCATCCCCCTTAAGCGACTCAAAAAAACCAAATCGTTTGCCCTGCTTAGGCAGACCATCGCGACGTTACGCGCGTGTGAACGTTATGACCATATCATCGATGCGCAAGGGTTACTTAAATCCGCCCTCATTACCGCTTTTTTAAAAGGTTCTGTCTATGGGTTTGATCGCAAAAGTGCGCGGGAGGGCGTTGCGGCATGGTTTTATCGTACCACTTCCACGATCCCTTACGACATCAGCGTCATCCGTCGGAATGTGATGGTGATCACCGACGCGCTGGGTATCCCCTTTGAAGAGGCAATGATCGCGACCAAAACCCCCGTTTTCCCCCTCGATGTTCTCCTCCAAAGTGACCCTAAAATCGCGTTGGTCATCGGGGCATCGAGAGCAAGTAAATGTTATCCCAAAGAACACTTTGCCCTTTTGTGTGATCTTCTCCCCTATCCATGTCATCTCGTGTGGGGGAGCAGCCACGAATATGAGGACGCGCAATGGATCGCACACCACAGTCATAATGCCCTCATCGCCCCCAAAATGGGGTTAAAAGAGCTGGTCACCTTTATCGCGCACTGTGATCTGACCATCGGTAACGATACGGGACCTACCCACATCGCATGGGCAATGAACCGCCCCTCCCTCACCCTCTTTGGCCCGACCAATGAACGGATGATCTACCCCACACACATCAACCGTTTTATCAATTCCCCCTCAGAGGTGAATATTTTTAAAATTAATCACAACGATTTTTCGATTAGTGCCATTGACCCTCACTCTATCGCAACGTATGCTAAGGAGTTACTCTCATGTTAGGGTATCGTCTTTTTTTAATGGTCGATTTTGTGATTATGCTTCTCCCCGCCTCGTGGCGAAAAGGGCTTTTTACGACACTCTCCTCCCTTGCCCATCGTCTGGCTTTTTCGCGTAACACCATCATCCAAAACAATCTTAGCTTTGCCTTTGGGGATACCCTCACAACCCAAAAAACCATTGAATCGTACTGTTACCGAAATTTAGCCCTCAATCTCCTCCAAGTGATGGAGAACCGACGCAACACCGCTGAGGATTTGGCGCGCCAAGTGACCTTTGAAAATCGCGAAAAGGTGGATGAATATTTAGCCCACAATCGCCCCATCATTTTTATCTCTGCCCATTTTGGGAATTGGGAGATAGGGGCAAGTGCGTTAGCTGCTTTGATTACCCCAACAACGGCCATTTATAAAAAACTCGCCAATGAGGCGTTTAACCCCTATCTCGTGGAGGCACGAGAGCGTCATCGCCTCACCTTAGTCGATAAAAATGGTGCGCTCAAACACCTCACACGCGCATTAAAACAGGGTCAATGCGTCTCGCTTATGATCGATCAGGCCAGTAACGCCACTTCGGGGATCAGCGTCGATTTTTTTGGTCATCCGACCTATCACACCGCCGCCGCTGCCCAATTATCGAAAAAATACAACGCCCCCATCATCCCCTTATACATTCTCACCGACGACGAATACCACTATACCATCCGTTTTGAAGACCCCATTCATGTGGGTGAAGAGGACGATATTCACCAAGCAACCCAAACGCAAGTGACCCAACTAGAGACCATTATCCGCGCCAATCCACACTTTTGGTTTTGGTGTCACAAACGGTGGAAAGGGGAAAATCCAGAGATTTATCGCCCTTAGTCTTTGAGACTCAGCGACACTTTCCCCTTAGCCACATCGACTTCGATGACCCGAATTGATGGGAGGTGTTGATTGACACTTAACACCTCCAGCGGATGGGAAAGGCGTTTTTGGGAAATCTCTGAGATATGGATCAATCCATCGTTTTTAAGCCCAATGTCGACAAACGCCCCAAAATCGGCAATATTACGTACCACCCCTGAGACGATGGCTCCCGCGTGCAACTCGTTAATATCGGTCAAATCCGAACGAAACACAATGGGGGGCAACGTCTCACGGGGGTCAAACCCGGGTTTTTGGAGTTCCGTGAGGATATCGCGCAACGTTATTTCTCCCACCCCCCACGCTTGGGCAAGGGTGCGTATCTCCTCTGATCCCATGGTTTTAATCGGATAGGAGTCCAAAAGTTTCTGCGCGATGGGGTAACTTTCGGGATGGACACCTGTATTATCAAGGATGCTTTTCCCCTCCCGTATCCGAAAAAATCCCGCACATTGCTCGTACGCTTTTGCCCCTAACCCTTTAATACTCAACAGTTCGTCTTTACGGGTGAAAATCCCTTTGGTTTCGCGATGGGCGATAATCGATTGTGCTACTTTAGTCCCAATCCCTGCCACATAGCCCAAAAGGGAGACCGACGCACTGTTAAGATCGACACCGATACGATTGACCAAATCTTCGGTCACCGCATGGAGCTGTTTTTCCAACCGTTTTTGATCCACATCGTGTTGATACTGCCCGATTCCCAACGACTTGGGATCAATTTTGACCAACGCCGCCATGGGATCCCGTAACCGTTGGGCAATGGAGATAGCCCCCCGAATGGTCACATCGAGGTTTGGGTACTCCTCTTGGGCAATTTTGGAAGCCGAATAGACCGAAGCCCCCGCTTCTGAGACCACCGTATAGAGAAGATTCATCCCCTCTTCCCGATTAAAACGGGCAAAAAATTCTTGGGTCTCCCGAGAGGCGGTTCCGTTTCCGATGGCAATACCACGAATACCATAGTTGTCAATCAACCCTTTAACCACCTTGGCTGAAGTGGCATAGTCATTCACAGGTTGAGTGGGATAGATCACGCTATGGGCGACGTATTTCCCCTGTTCATCCACAACGGCTAATTTACACCCGCTTCGATAGGCAGGATCAACCCCCAAAATCACCCATCCCATTACAGGCGGAGTATGGAGCAACTGCGTGAGATTTTTCCCAAACGTAGCAATGGCTTGACCATCACACCGCTCTTTGGTCATGGCATGAATTTCCCGCTCCAAGGAGGGGAAAAGCAACCGTTTAAACCCATCAACATAGGCCATCAGGAGTAATGCCTTGCTCCCTTTGGCATTTTTAGGGAGATGATAGGAGGCAATGGTGGCTTCAACCCGCTCGTTGTCATACGCGATTTTGACACTTAACTCTTTTTCCGCCACCCCCCGCATCATCGCCAAATAGCGGTGAGAGGGGATAGTACGGATCCGTTCGGATTTACCGGCGAGTTTGGCAAACAGCCCTTGGGCTTGGAGCGTTTTGGTCCCTTTGATCTCAAATGAGGCGTAATCAAAAAGCTGTTTACGCCAATACTCACGCTCTTTGGGATATAATGCTCCCTTTTTTCAAGACCAGTAAAACAAGATTTTTAATTCCACCTC
>JAVHOQ010000086.1:0-2282 GCA_036170115.1 Sulfuricurvum sp. | reverse complement strand
CGGGAATCCAGCTAGACTCCCGCCTTCGCGGGAGTGACGGACGTTTGTGATATTGAGTATAATTTTAAGATTTTTATGCAATTCAAACCAAAAAATAACGCACTGCGTAACATCAAAATAGTAAGGAAAGCAATAGAGCATGGTTGAAAATTTTTTAGCCCATTTGGAACGCACCAATTGTGCCATGGATGGAACCTTTATCCAAGCGGTAAGTGAGGTCGTCCGATCCTTAGAACCGGTTTTACAAAGTGATAAGCGTTATGAGACCTATGCGATTTTAGAGCGTCTCATTGTCCCCGATCGGGAGATCCGTTTTAAAGTGCAATGGGTGGATGATAACAATAAAGTTCATATTAACAATGGCTACCGTGTTCAGTTTAACAACGCTTTGGGACCGTACAAGGGGGGATTGCGTTTTCACCCCAGTGTTGATTCTGGGGTATTGAAATTTTTAGCGTTTGAACAAATTTTCAAAAACTCGTTGACAGGACTTCCCATCGGAGGAGCCAAAGGGGGATCGGATTTTGACCCCAAAGGGAAAAGCGATTTTGAGATCATGAAATTTTGCCACGCCTTTATGCGCGAATTGCATCAATACATCGGGGCGCGTATCGATATTCCTGCAGGAGATATTGGGGTAGGGAGTCGTGAAATAGGGTTTTTATTTGGAGAATACAAGCGCATTAGCCACAGCTACGATGGGGTGTTAAGTGGCAAACCCTACGCGTTTGGAGGTTCGCTTTTGCGTCCTGAAGCGACAGGCTATGGGGTTGCCTATTTTGCCTCGGAGATGCTCAAAAAAGAGTTCAATGACTCCTTGTGGGGTAAAGTGTGTTGTGTCAGTGGTGCGGGGAATGTAGCAATTCATACCATTGAAAAATTGCAACAATTAGGATCAAAGGTCATTACGTGCAGTGACAGTGAAGGGGCTATTTATGATCCCAACGGTATTGATTTGGTTACCCTCAAAGTCCTCAAAGGGGAGGGGAAACGGTTGCCATTAGAACGGTATACCCAACAGCACAAAGGATCAGTCTATACACAGCGTGAGGATTATCCCTCTGGAGGGCATAGTGTATGGAGCCATCCTTGTTATGCTGCCTTTCCGTGTGCTACCCAAAACGAGCTGAGTTTAGAGGATGCGACGATGTTGCTTAACAATGGTGTCAAAGCGGTGGTCGAGGGGGCAAATATGCCCACCATGCCTCAAGCCATCGAGCTGTTTCAAGCCAATGGTGTTCTCTTTGCTCCGGGAAAAGCCTCCAATGCGGGGGGCGTTGCGGTAAGTGAGTTTGAAATGTCCCAAAACGCCTCAATGGAACGGTGGGATAGTACAAAACTGGATCGTAAACTCAATGACATTATGTGTCACATCTACAAACAAATTTCCCAAACTGCCAAAGAACATGGTAAAGAGCGTAATTTTGTCGATGGAGCCAATATCGCCGCGTTTAAACGCCTCTCTGAGGCAATGATCCTTGAGGGTATTTGATTACCCCTTTGGGATTAACCTACATTTACCTAAGTGTGATTACAATTGCACCCATCTTATCGTATTAGGTTTGACATGAATACACTTTATACTCTTCTAAGCTCCATGAAAACCATGGCAGTACTTTTATTGACGTTTGCCATTACCATTGGGTATGCGACGTTTGTTGAAAATGATTATGGTACGATGAGTGCCAAAGCCGACATTTATAATGCCCGTTGGTTTGAACTTCTTTTAGCCTTGTTAGCGTTGAACCTTATGTTAAATATGGTCAAATTCAATATGGCGCGAAAAGAAAAATGGGCAGTTTTTATGTTTCACCTCGCCTTTTTAATTATTTTGGTCGGAGCAGGGGTAACCCGTTATTTTGGCTATGAGGGGACGATGCACATCCGTGAGGGGGAGACCAGTAATCTTCTTATCAGTGCCGAACCGTATGTGAGTTTTGTGGTTCATCACGGGGAGAAAAGTACCACCTTCCAAGAACCGTTGTATCTTTCCAAGCGCTCCCAAAACCATTTTGATAAAACTTTAACTACTACTATGGGGGAAAGTGTCACAGTTGTCCTTGAAAGCTATCTCCCCAATGCGCGTTATGAAGCGGTCGCGGATCCCAAAGGGATTCCCGTGGCAAACATGATGATTACCGCTGGCGGCGGGGGAGAGTCAGTGAGCCTCAAAGCGGGCGATTTTTATGAAGCCAATGATGTCGTGATCGATTTTGGTTCCCACAAAACGTTTCAAAAACCTGTCATTGCCTTGAATGTGGAAGGGGATCATTTGGTCATGG
>JAVHOQ010000085.1:0-11427 GCA_036170115.1 Sulfuricurvum sp. | reverse complement strand
TCAAATTTATACCACGCTTATCTCAAAAAAATTATTTACTGCGTAAGGTCAGTTAGAAGATATTATAAAACGGTTCTCTTTGTGGGGGGATTAAAGGGGAGATGGGAATGCGAATAAAAGTTTAGAATAAAAGGTTTAACAAGCTATAATCCCTCCCACTTACCCCAACAAAGGTTGACGTTTATGCGTATACTATTTTTTCTTTTAATCAGTGTCGGAATACTGGGAGCTTCTTCGATTTCAACCCCCCTTTTGGAAGTCCAAGGGCAACGCGGTGCGATTGAAGCACCCCAACTTCAAGTCGGTATGAGCGGCTTTGTGGTGCGTCATTTTGATGCTACCCACAGTGCGATTATTGCTAATGCCCGTGTGAGCGGTATCAACCCCGCTTCGAGTCGGGCTTTGGTGGAATTTTCGCCGTATGATGGGGTCTATCAACCCGCATTACCCACAGGATCATGGAATCCAAAAGTTCAAGATGAAGTGGTCATTGCCTACGATTATGCTCGCGCGTTACTCATCACCCCCAATGATGATACGTATGCCACTTTGACCACGAAAAATCCGACGATGCAATGGGTTCACCCCGATATTTACGCCACCTATCTCTCCCGTGAGGGGCATCCGACTCCGCTAGCTAGCGATTTTCACCGTTTTTGTACTTCCTATTCGGTGGGATTACTGTTCGTCCAAAGCGCACAAACCCTCTTTACCTTGGATTGTAAAGATCTAACCCTTCTTCACATGGCACCCTCAGTGACCACCAGCAAAGAGACCACCCTCCCCTTTTATACCCGTGTTCCTAAAATTCGTGCTGCATGGTGGGGTGAGGGAAGTTCTAAACTCACGTCGTATGATCCGTATTATCTTGAAATGATTATTTTAACGAATCCTCAAAATAAAGAACTCTACACCCTCATTAAAGCAAAATTAGGGGACAAAAGCCCATTATTACGCTATTTTAGTTTCAAGGAATAATCATGCTCTCTTCCACTGCCCTTGACTTTTTTATTGCCCTTCTTGGCAAAGAGAATGTCTACAGCGATAAAGCCCATCTTATCGCCTACAGCTACGATGCAACCCGTGAAAAATTTCAACCCGATGCGGTGATCTTTCCCCGCCATGAAGAGGATGTAAGTGCCATTTTAACCTACTGCAATGAGCATCGCATCGTGATCGTCCCCCGTGGTGCGGGGAGTGGTTTTACCGGTGGCGCGCTCCCCTCTTCGGGGGGAATTGTCCTTGCGTTTGAAAAACACATGAACAAAATTCTCGAAATCGATATGCAAAACATGGTCGCCATCGTCCAACCGGGGGTGGTCAACATGGATCTTCAACGCGCCGTGGAAGCGGTAGGACTTTTTTATCCCCCCGATCCTGCCAGTCAAGAGTACTCTACCATCGGGGGTAATGTCAACGAAAACGCGGGCGGTATGCGCGCCGCCAAATACGGTATCACCAAAGATTACGTGATGGCAATCCGTGCGGTACTGCCCAATGGCAACATCATCAAAGCAGGAAAACGCACCATCAAAGATGTCGCAGGGTACAACATCGCAGGGATTCTCATCGCCTCTGAGGGAACCTTAGCCGTGACCACCGAAGTGACCCTCAAACTCCTCTCCAAACCCAAAATGACCAAAACCGCGATGGGGATTTTCCCCACGGTTCATCTGGCAATGGAAGCGGTCTACAAGACTATGGCAGGGGGAGTTACCCCTGTGGCAATGGAGTTTTTGGACAATCTCACCATCCGTGCCGTGGAACAAGTGTATCACAAAGGACTCCCTATCGAAGCGGGGGCAATTTTGGTCACCGATGTGGATGGGAACCTCGAAGAGGATTTGGATTTTCAACTCTCCCTCATCGAAAACGTCTTCCGTGAAAACGGATGCAGCGAATTCAAAATCGCCCAAAACAAACAAGAAGCCTCCGATTTGTGGTTCGCACGCCGTAATGCCAGTCAGTCCCTCTCGGTGTATGGTTCCAAAAAAATCAACGAAGATGTCACCGTTCCGCGCTCCGCATTGCCCGAACTGTTGGAAAAATTTGATGCCATCGCCCAAAAATACAATATCAATATTCCCTGCTTCGGTCATACAGGGGATGGCAATGTCCACACCAACGTAATGGTGGATGGCAAAGACCCAGAACAGGTCAAAATCGGCTACGAAGCGATCCGTGAAGTGTTCCAAGCGACCATTGATTTAGGGGGAACGCTCAGCGGTGAACATGGGATTGGCTTGGCAAAAGCTCCCTATATGTCGATGGCATTTACCCCCGAAGAGATGGCACTTTTTCAGTCGATCAAACTCGCCTTTGACCCCAACAATATCCTCAATCCCGCCAAAATGGGGCTGAACTAATCATGGGATTTCCCGTTATCGCACGACTCAAACAGACCTTTTTTTCCTCTGATTTTAAAACGATGATGGGGGATATTAAGCTCTTTGTCTTGACGATGTTTGACCGTGACATTACGGTTTATGCCTCAAGTTTGAGTTTTTACACCATTTTTACCGTGGTTCCGTTGCTCATCATCTCGTTAAGTTTGATTGCCAATGTTCCCGTTTTTGTCGAACAATATGCCCAGATTCAACAATTCATTTTTGAAAATCTCCTCCCCGGGCAAGCGACAAATGCGATGGTTAACTATTTGGATTCATTTTTCAAAAATTCCATTCGATTGGGGATGATTGGGTTTATCACCATGATTGTCTCCTCCTTGCTCTTTTTTCAAAATTTTGAACATATTGTGGGGAAAATCTTTCACTCTCCCAAACGCAAAATTCTTGATGCCATCACCACCTATTGGACGTTGATCACCCTTACCCCCATTGTCTTGATTGGTTCTATGAGTCTCAAAGCCTATTTAGAAGCGACGATTACCGGTTTTGCCCTTAATGCCCTTTCGATTTTCCCGTTTTTACTCTTATGGGGAATTTTTTTCCTCATCTACAAAATTGCGGTCAATGCCAATGTTGTACCACGAGCAGCTGCCATTAGCTCCTTTGTGGTCGCATTGGTGTGGGGATTGGCAAAAAACAGTTTTATCCACTACGTCTTTTACAACAAAACCTACGCTACAATGTACGGCTCGTTGTCGGCGTTGATCTTTTTTTTCTTGTGGATTTATGTCTCATGGATTATTGTCATTTATGGGATGAAACTATGCTATTTGATACATGGCGTATACCAACGTCAACCCGCCCATCACCCCACTAAGCCACACTCCCCATCGCCATCGAATAGCCAAGAGGGTGAAAAAAACGCTTAAAAGTGCCACCCAAAAAGGCATTGCAATCGTATGAATCACCGCTGAGGCAAGCAGTGCTTTTAGGTAAGGGTCAAGCATGGCTCCCCACGGGGTCACCCCATGCAAAAGCAACACGAGGGGATAATAGACATTAAAGAGCAATGATAACGGAATCGATCCAATATGCCACCAACTAAACGTATGAAAAAGCCCCAACGAAAGGGGCAAAAGGGCTAAATAACACCACACATTTAACGCCAAAAAAATCTGCCATGGCTTCCAGTGACCATAATGGCGGACAAAAACAAAAATGGACAACACCCCCAAAGAGGAAAACCAAAATCCCCACGAAAACCACAATCGGGGAAAAAAGGCCAATAATACCCCCAAGGTAATCCCTAAGGTCTGAAACGAGACCATTTTGATCCCACGGTCATAGAGCCAATACCCCACGACAATCATCCCAAACGACCGTACCATCGGGGGAATGCACTCCAATACCCACAAATACCCAAAAAGCAATCCAAGGACAATCCCAAAAAGATCCCGATTCCCATGACGATAGGGAAAATAGCGGTTATGCAGCCACCGATAGGGAAAACGGAGAAAAAAATAGGCGATAAGACTCAAAATTCCAAAATGGTAGCCGCTAATGGAGAGGATAGCACTTAACCCCATCGCTCCCACCAACGCTTGCAAATCGTGCGACATCGGGGTTGCCACAAACAACGCCCCATAGAGCTGTTGCATCCATGGGTGATCGTGCTGTGCCGCGATCCACCGATACCCTTTTTCTTTGAGACTCAACGAAGGATAGAGGGCATACAGGGTCGCATGGGCATGAAACCCCTTGAGATAGTCCCAAAAGGTGACATTTTTGACCTGAAGTTCGACCAGTACTTCGCGTCCTCGCATATCACGAAGATAGGGACTAAGGGTGCATCGACACAGTGCGCCATGGTCTAATTGCACTTTGAGAAAGGTTTTGGGATGGTTCTGTGCAAAACGAACCTCTTGGTCAATCACCAATGCCCGAACCAACGGATCATGAAAATACTTCAACGCCCGATAGTGATAATACTCATACCCCAAGGAGAAAAAGGTGATTCCCACTAGCATGAGGATAAACAACAACGTACTTTTGCGATCAAAAAGTTCAATCCGATCGAGTTTCTGACTCACGCACTCTCCCCTTTTTCGCATTTACAGGAACGCCCTCTTCCCCTTATTGTAACATGAGTATCTTGGTTTAAGTCAATCTATGGGATACTTTCCCCCCTATTCAACCCCAAAAAAAACCAAAATTATACGATAAGTGATGGTGATATGATGAATACAAAAAACACACTATCGGTGTGCTTGTTCCCCGCAGCGGGATATGGAACCCGATTTTTACCCGCGACGAAAGCGATGCCCAAAGAGATGCTCCCCATCTTAACCAAACCCCTTATCCAATACGGAGTCGAAGAGGCGATGGAAGCAGGCATGAATACGATGGCGATTGTCACAGGTCGAGGAAAGCGCGCCATTGAAGACCATTTTGACATCAGTTATGAGTTAGAACAACAAATCAAAGGGACGTCCAAAGAAAAAATGCTCTATGGAGTGCGCCACATCATCGACCAGTGTACCTTCTCGTATACCCGTCAAATTGAGATGAAAGGGTTGGGTCACGCGATCTTAACGGGAGAGACCCTCATTGGCGAGCAACCCTTTGCGGTGGTATTAGCCGATGATTTGTGCGTCAATGAATCCGAGGGGGTATTAACGCAGATGGTGAAATTGTATCAACAGTATCACTGTTCCATCGTCGCCATTGAAGCCATTGATCCTTCCAAAACCCATCAATACGGAGTGATCGCAGGAGAAATGATCGAAGAGGGGATCTATCGTGTCACGACCATGGTGGAAAAACCTTCCCCCAGCGATGCCCCCAGTAATTTAGCCATTATTGGGCGGTACATTCTCACCCCCGATATTTTCGATATTTTGCGCGAAACTTCGCCCGGCAAAGGGGGAGAGATTCAAATCACCGATGCGCTGATGAAACAAGCCAAACAGGGGAGAGTGATTGCCTACCAATTCAAAGGAAAACGGTACGATTGTGGGAGTATCAATGGGTATGTCCAAGCCACTATGGAACTTTATCAACAGGAGAAAGCACAATGAAAGGGATTATTTTAGCCGGAGGGAGCGGTACGCGTCTCTACCCCATCACCAAAGGGGTCTCTAAACAGCTCGTCCCCATTTATGACAAACCAATGATCTATTACCCTTTGTCGGTTTTGATGTTAACGGGGATCACCGAGGTACTCATTATCTCTACCCCTGAAGACCTTCCCCGTTTTGAGGCGTTATTGGGAGATGGAAGTGACATTGGGATGCGCTTTGCGTATTGCGTTCAACCCTCTCCTGATGGTTTGGCGCAAGCGTTTATCTTGGGGGCGGATTTTATTGGCAGCGATGATGTGTGTTTGGTGTTGGGGGATAACATTTTTTACGGGCATGGTCTTACCAAAATGTTGGCACAATCGGTTAAAAATGTTCGTGATGAGAAAAAAGCGACCGTCTTTGGGTATTGGGTCAACGATCCTCAGCGGTATGGGGTAGCAGAGTTTGACAAAGAGGGCAATGTCCTCTCGATTGAGGAAAAACCGCTTCAGCCTAAAAGCTCGTACGCGGTAGTCGGATTGTATTTTTACCCCAACAGCGTCGTCAAAATTGCCAAAACCATCCAACCCAGTGATCGAGGAGAACTAGAGATTACTACGGTCAATCAACACTATTTGGCGCAAGGGGATCTTAAAGTAGAACTCATGGGTCGGGGCTACGCGTGGCTGGATACGGGAACGCACGAAAGTTTGCTTGAGGCGAGTTTGTTTATCCAAACCATCGAAAATCGCCAAGGGCTTAAAGTCGCGTGTATCGAAGAGATCGCCTACGAGATGGGATACATTACCCAAGCAAAACTCTTAGAACTTGCCCAACCTTTGAGCAAAAACCAATACGGTCAATACCTCATCCGCAGAGCCAATGAAGGAGCCATCCAATGACGTTTGAACGTACCGCCATCCCCGATGTGGTGATACTCCATCCCAAAGTCCACGGCGATCATCGGGGCTACTTTGTGGAGACCTTTCGTGCCGATAAACTGGAAGCGTTTTTAGGGTTTCACATCCCTTTTTGTCAAGACAATGAATCCTCCAGCTCTTATGGGGTGTTGCGAGGATTGCATTATCAGCTCCCCCCTCATGCCCAAACCAAACTGGTACGGGTCATCGAGGGGGAAGTGCTGGATGTGGCGGTCGATATTCGAGCGGGTTCCCCTACGTTTGGTCACCATGTGAGCGTTCATCTCAATGGTGAAAACAAACGGCAACTCCTTATCCCACGGGGGTTTGCCCATGGATTTGTGGTATTGAGTGAGCAATGTACCTTTGCGTATAAAGTCGATAACTACTATTCTCCTGAGTGTGACCGTGGGATTGCCTTCGATGATCCTGCATTAGGAATTGATTGGATCGTTGAGACACCCTCTTTGCAACTCTCTGCCAAAGATACTCAACAACCCCTCTTTGCCAATGCCGACCATTTTACGTTTGGAGAAAATCTCTATGTCTAATATTCTCATCACCGGGGCAAACGGACAATTGGGAAGCGAGATTCATGCCCTAAGCGCGTCGTATCCCCAACACCATTTTACCTTTGTGGAGCGTAGCGCATTCGATCTTGGCAATTTGTGCAAAATGGAAGATTTTTTTGAAACCCACGCCTTTGATGCCCTCATCAATTGCGGTGCCTATACTGCGGTGGATAAAGCGCAAAGCGACGAAGCAATGGCAAATACTCTGAATCATCGTTCCGTTTCGTTATTGGCAAAAATCGCCAAGAAGCAAAAAATGAGCTTTGTCCATATCTCTACAGACTATGTTTTTGATGGCAAGAACCATCGCCCCTACATCGAAACCGATCCCACCGATCCCCAAGGGGTGTATGGAAAAACCAAGCGCGATGGGGAGAATGCCATCCTTGCGGTCAATGCCCCCAACACCGTGATTATCCGCACCTCATGGGTCTACTCTTCGTTTGGGAATAATTTTGTCAAAACAATGCTGCGCTTAGGGGGTGAACGGGAGAGCTTGGGGGTTATTTTTGACCAAGTGGGAACCCCCACTTACGCACGGGATTTAGCTCAAGCGATTTTGGACATACTTCCTACCATCACCAATACCTCCCCTGAAATATACCATTACTCCAATGAAGGAGCCGCAAGTTGGTACGATTTTGCCCAAGCGATCTTTGAACTCTCAAATCTGGAATGTCGTGTTAACCCCATCACGACCGATCAGTATCCCACCCCTGCGGTTCGACCCCATTACAGTCTGCTTAACAAAACAAAAATCAAAAATGACTTTGGTATCACGATTCCGTATTGGAGAGAGTCACTCAAAGCGTGTTTAAAAGAACTAGGAGAAAAACCATGAAAACCATTTTAGTCACCGGATGCGCCGGATTTATTGGGAGCAATTTTGTCCCCTATTTTTTAGAAAAATACCCTGAGGTTCGTTTGATTAATCTTGATCTCCTCACCTACGCAGGGGATATGAACAATCTTAGTGATGCACCCCAAAGCAAGCGTCATATCTTCGTCCAAGGGGATATTTGTGACCGTAGTCTCATCGAGTCACTTTTTAGTCAATACGACATTCGCGGGGTGATCCATTTCGCTGCAGAAAGTCACGTCGACAACAGCATCAAAAATCCCGGTGTGTTTGTCCAAACCAATGTTAATGGCACCTTTACCCTCATCGATGTGGCGTACAAAGCATGGATGGAAAAACCTTTCGTCTACCGTCATTCCGTACTCGATACGGAATCCAATCCCCCCCGCTTCCACCATATCAGCACCGATGAAGTGTACGGAACCCTCACCGATGATCCCCATGATCTCTTCACCGAAGAGACCTCCTACGCCCCCAATTCTCCCTACAGTGCCTCCAAAGCAGGGAGCGATATGATCGTTCGCTCGTATCACCACACCTATGGGATGAATACGGTCATTACCAACTGTTCCAACAATTATGGTCCCAAACAACATAACGAAAAGCTCATTCCGACCGTTATTCGCAAAGCACTCGCGGGAGAAAATATCCCTGTGTATGGGGATGGGAAAAATATCCGCGATTGGCTGTATGTATTGGATCATTGCAAAGGGATTGATTTGGTCTATCACACAGGACGTTCGGGTGAAGTGTATAACATCGGTGGACGCAATGAGCGCAATAACAACCAAATCGTTCATCGTATCTGTAGTTTATTGGATGAAATGGTTCCACGTCATCTTGAGATTGCGGATCAAGTCCGCAATGACGAAACTCGTCATCCTGAACGTGATTCAGGATCTACCCCATCGTATAAAGAGCTTATTACCTACGTCGAAGACCGCGCAGGGCATGACCGACGTTATGCCATCGATGCGACCAAACTGGAAAAAGAACTGGGATGGAAAGCGGATGAAAATTTCGATACGGGGATTGTGAAAACCATTGAGTGGTATTTGCAAAAATACCTATAATTCACAAAGGGGATGAAATGACCAAAAAGACCAAAATTGTCGCTACCGTAGGACCAGCATCACAGAGTATTGAAACCCTTATGGCGTTAATGGAAGGAGGAGTCAATGTCTTTCGGCTCAATTTTAGCCATGGAACCTACGTGTATCACGAACAGGTATTAGCAAACATACGCCAAGCCTCACACCAAACAGGTCACGTAGTGGGGGTGTTACAAGACATTAGCGGCCCTAAAATTCGGATTGGTGAACTGCAATCCCCTTTTGAGTTACAAGAAAACGACATCATCACCTTTTGCGCCACCCCAATGGTAGGGAAACAAATCGCCCCTCATCAGTATGAAACCAGTATCAATTACCCCAAAATTCTCTCTCAATTAGCCATAGGGGAGTATGTCTATTTGTACGATGGGGTAATCCGCACCAAAGTGATCGAATGTTCCAACGATCGCGTGAGTGTGTTGGTCGAAAATGAGGGGATCCTCTCCTCCAAAAAAGGGGTTAATTTCCCCTCAACCCGCCTTGAGTTTGATATTTTAACCCCCAAAGATCGCGATGACATCGCATGGGGAGTCAAAAATGGGGTCGATTACATGGCAATCTCGTTTGTCCAAAATGCCCAAGATATGGTCAATGCGCGAGAAATCGTTAGCGCATGGGGGGGTAAAACGATGCTCATTGCCAAAATCGAAAAATTTGATGCGGTCGAAAACATCGATGAAATTCTCGAAGCTTCCGATGGATTAATGGTCGCACGGGGCGATTTGGGGATTGAAGTCCCCTATTACGAAGTCCCCACCATCCAAAAAATGTTGATCCAAAAAGCCAATGCGCAAGGCAAACCCGTCATCACCGCCACCCAGATGCTCCTTTCCATGACCCACTCCCCACGAGCAACCCGTGCGGAGATTAGCGATGTTGCCAATGCGGTGTTGGATGGCACCGATGCGGTGATGCTCTCAGAAGAAAGTGCCATGGGGGATTATCCCCTCTTAAGTGTCCAAACCATGACCCAAACCATCCTTGAAGCCGAAAAACACTACCCCTATTACCAATTCCCCCCTATTCATGATCGGGATGTGACCGATGCAATTGATGAAGCAGCGGTACGATTGGGCAAAGAGGTGGGTGCAGTGGGGATCATCTCCCTCACCAGCTCAGGGAATTCTGCCCGAAAACTCTCCAAATATCGCCCAAATATCCCTATTTTTGCCCTCACGCATGAAGAGAGCATCCGAAGCCAATTAACCCTCTCATGGGGAATTGAACCCCTAGCATCCCTCCCAAAAGAACCCTTAGAACCGCTCATTCATACCATTATTCGACGTGGCGTTCGCGAGGGATCGTTTCGTTTGGATCAACGCTATGTCCTCACCGCAGGGCATCGAACGGGGGTGAGTGGTTCTATCAACACCATTAAACTCCTCAGTCATGGTGAGATGATTGCCTTTAATACCCCTTACCATCCATGACCACCTTACTTGAGGAGTATTATCGCTACGATGTAACCACCCCGTTTTTTAGTCAGCGTAAAACCTCTCTCAATCACGAGAGCCTCTGGGTTCAAGGAATCACCCAATCGGGGAAAACAACCCTTATCAAACACACCCTCTTAAGTCATAAAAAATCGACCTATTTGTATCTCGATTGTCGGGATCTTCGCCTCGACATCGACGAACTCAATCGCAAACTCGAACCTTTTTGCCGTGACAATGGGATTACTATCGTCGCTTTGGATAATTATCGTCCCGATATTACCCTCTTTGCGCTAGAACAATGGATCCTCTCAGGCGAAACGCCCAATCCCACCCCGTTTAAAACCCTCATCCTTAATCTTCTGGATTATGAGGAGTTCTTGGCGTTTGAATCCAAATACGACTCCACCGCACTGAACCATTTTTTTCAATTGGGGGGGTTTCCCGCCCTCCATAAAATCCCCACGGAAAATCGGATCTTATACCTCCAAAAAGCCCTCTCCCAAAGCCTCAGTGACATTGAACGCTCTTTGCTTATCCAAGTGGCAAAAATGGTTTCCCAAAAAGTCTCCGCCTTTACCCTCTATGAGCGACTGCGCCATGAACGTAAAATCTCCAAAGACAAGCTCTATCTCCACTTCCAATCGTTGCTGGATAAACGGTATTTGTATGGGTGTGAAAAATTCAATTACCCCAGTGCCATCAAAAAACTCTATGTGTGCGACATCACCATCAAACAAGCCTTCGTCCTCCAAAAACATTTTGGGCGTATCTTTGAAAATTTGGTTTTTTTGGAATTGGTCAAACATAACATTGCGTGCTATTACGAGGAAGGGATCGATTTTTATCTCCCTGATCGACACCAAATTGTCTTGGCGTCCCCCTTTGCCAACGAACACGCGTTGTTTAAAAAAGTTGAAGCCTTAGAGGAGTTTATTGTCACCTATCAAGTGCATCAGGTGATTGTGGTGACCATGAATTTGGAAAACACCCTTGCCCACCCCATCGCGACCATCGAGCTGATCCCCTTCTCCCAATGGGCGTTGGGGGAGGAGTGATATACATCGTATACTTAGTCAGCCCTGAAAAACGAAATTTTGGTTCAATTTTTAGCGCGCGTGAGA
>JAVHOQ010000084.1:0-11429 GCA_036170115.1 Sulfuricurvum sp. | reverse complement strand
CGCCAAAACAGCCCCATAATAAAGAGATGATTGCACCACCCTTTGGGCTACCATCACCCCACCATGACACTGAAATTCCACCACATCTTCACCCGTAAAACTTTTAGGGTTTTGGAAATAGATCACAATCGCTTCATCGATTAACGTCGCTGAAGAATCGTACAAAGGGGTTAGTGTCGCGTAACGGGGGGTAAGTTTTTCTCTTTGGGAAAGTTTTAAGGCAATGGTGTACGCCTCAGAACCACTGAGACGGACGATGCTAATGGAACCGATGCCATGCGCAGTGGCAATGGCGACAATCGTGTGATCCATTAATATTCGTGGTAGCTGTTAATAATAATAAATTTGCCACCCTCTCGATTGGAGCGAATAGCCACATAACGGTTAGGATAACGGTTCCGCAGTTGCGTAAGGGCGATTTGAACCAAAACTCCATCAAGGACTTTGGTTTGCGCACGACCATCACGATCCACACTTTCACATACCCCAATAAGATACCGTTCAATCGATTCTTCTTGATTTCTCAAAAACTCAGCAATCTCCAGACGTAATTGCAATCCGTAGGTCGCATTAATCCAGTTAAACAACATATACGAAAGGGCCTTATAGCGATACCCCTCTTTACCAATCATAAGGGCAGAATCAGCACCACTGATCTCTACCAAAAGGGTGTGTTCATCGTACGTAGAGACCTTGATCTCATTAAGATTAAAACACGTGGAGGCAAAAAGGTGGGTAATTTTGGCTTTAACATCTATGGCACACTCATCAATAGGCATCTCATCATACGCCAAATTCATCGCATTATTATCGTAAAAATCGTCCTCATCTTCCTCTTCAGGCACCATAAACAACGCTTCATCTCGGGTATCCAAAGTGGCATCGTCTAAAAGAATCTCCGCTTTTTTGGGTTGTTCCACAACAGTAACGGGTTGAGGAGGAGCTACCTCTTCTACGGGAATAGGTGTTGGAAGTGGTTGAGCTACGACAACTTTAGGTTCAACTATCTCTTTAATCACCACCTCTTTGATAATGACCGGTTCAGGGACAATAGGGAGAGGGGCGATAGGCGTTGCCACGATGATAGCCGATTTTTTAAACATCCCTAAAAGCCCTTTGGAGGGGAATTGGATAATTTCAACTTGAAGTTGCGTTACCGAACACGCAAACTCTTTTGCCGCTTGAGAATAGGCTTGTTCTAGGGTATCTGCCTCAATTTTTTTCATGATGTTTCTCCGCAAGATGCGCCTCGTGTCGAAGTGCTTTAGCTGCTGCAAATTGCTTATTAACTAAATATTGTTGGGCAATAGAGAAAATATTGTTAATAAACCAATACAATACAAGCCCTGCTGGGAACGTAAAGAAAAAGAACGTAAAGATCAACGGTAAAAATTTAAAGACCTTCTCTTGCAACGGATCGGTAAAATTACTCGGAGTAATTTTTTGTTGGTAAAACATGGTCGCACCCATCAAAATAGGGAGGATGTAGTACGGATCCATACGCGAAAGGTCATGTACCCAAAGGATCCACTCAGCCCCTTGAAGCTCTACTGCATTGAGCAATACGCGATAGATGGCAAAAAAGATAGGGATTTGAAGCAATAACGGCAGGCATCCCCCCAAAGGGTTAGCCCCATGTTTTTTATACATCTCCATCACCGCAGCGTTCATACGTTGCGGATCCCCTTTGTATTTCTCTTGCACCTCTTTGATACGGGGGGCAATCTCTTTGATTTTTTGCATAGAGACCATACCCTTTTGGGTCAAAGGATACAAGAAAACACGAATCAGTGCCGTCAGGGCAATAATAGACCATCCCCAGTTACCGAAAATACCGTGCAACCACATTAAGGCTTTGAAAATCGGTGTTGCCACAAACGTGAAAAACCCAAATTCGATGGCATTGGTTAAGATAGGATCAATCGCTTGGAGTGTTTTATACTCTTTGGGTCCAATGTACCCTTTAAACGCAAAATCTTTTGTCCCTTCCAAATAACTTACAGGGTTATCATGAATATCTCGCTCAACGGCGACTTGAGTCGATTTATCAAATCCATAAAAAATGGTCGCATAATATTGATCAAACGCCGATACCAAATGGACATCGGTAAAAAGTTCACGCCCCTCAACATCCCCATCTTTAAAAATCGTTGTTAAGCTATCCCCTGCATAGACCATATCCCCAATAACGGTCATCATCTGATCATTAATCTTAGGATGTTGTCCAAGATAGAGGAAATATTTTTGGTCATTAGAGAGATGCACGGACGCTTCATAGTGACCATCGGCAAAAAAGACGATATTTTTAGTAACGGTACACGTGGGGAGAACTTGGGTTAAAACCACTTCGGCTTTTCCCTTTTCACCCAAAGCAATTGCACCTACATTACTGACAAACGGAGTTTTTTGCGCTATAGCATCCAATGCAGCATCAGCAAAACGGATTTGTAAGGGTTTAGCCCCCTCAGTAGGGATCAATTCGGCTAATTTTCCATCTTTATTGTCATGTTTGGCATTGTTCAATACCACTGATCCAATACGTCCAAGAGTATCCACTTTGAGCGCAAACTCTTTGGTTTTAACCGTTACTAAACCATCGCTATTGGTTGCTTTGATCGAAGAAACTGCTGCAGTATTAGTGTCAGCACGTGTTTGCGTACCCTTGATAGACGATGCTTCACGATGCGCCGACGTATTAGCATCAACACCCACCGCCACTTTTGGAGGAAATAAGGTTGTATAGCCGATAAAAAACGCAAACGAAAGTGCAACGGCAAACAACAAACGTTGATTGGGAGATAATTTTTCTAACACTTGAACCCTTTATAGTTAAAATTTTTAATCAGAAAATATTTCTGTTTGTAAGGAACATACCAATATTTTACCGTAATTAGTGACAGATTAGATGGTTTTATCATTGGTTTTGTAATAATGGGATAATCAATTCCACCACGAAAAAGTTGATTACACCGAAGGATACGTAAAAAGGTGGCAAAAAATGCTTTTGGGAGAGAATTTTTTTCAAACTGCCACAAGGCATATTCAGAACAGGAAGGATAGTGACGGCACGAACCGCGCGTCACTAAAGAAAAAGAGTGTCGATAAAGCCAAAGGAGATTAAGAAAAAATTTTCTTATCATAAAGTACTCATCACGATGGCATTTACTCGCTTTAAAACGTATCTAAAATCTCGTCGAACATCCGAAAAATCGTGCGTATGAAGGGGAGCTTTTGCAACCCATACATAGCACCCCTCACAAAGCTGATCCGAGCATTCTTGCATCAAAGCCCGAAGCCGTCGTTTGCAATGGTTTCGGATCACGGCATTACCTACTTTTTTACTGGCGGTATACCCGACTTTTTTTTCTCCCTCAGTGGGGAGGTAAAATAACGCGATGGAAGTGCTATGCGCACTTTTCCCGCGCTTATAAACTCGCTGAAACTCTGAATTGAGTTTCAACATTGAATAACTGTTTAGACAGCCAATCGTTTTCTACCTTTGGCACGACGAGCATTCAAAACGCGACGACCATTTTTCGTTGCCATACGTGCACGGAAACCATGGGTACGTTTACGTGGCGTATTATGCGGTTGGTATGTTCTTTTCATAGACATTCCCTTTGTGTGTTTTTAGCTCGGAATCGTAGCCAAATTTTACTTAAACCGCTATTAGGGTTTATCTTAATGTACTGCTAAGACCAGCACTTTTCTCTCGACAAACGACAACTTTGTTACGTCCAGTCTCTTTGGCTTTGTACAACGCCTTATCGGCGTGCTTAAGCAACTTGGAGGATCGGTTCAAATGATTGCTTAATTGAACCACCCCAAAACTGGCACTTACCCTAATCCCTTCGGGGTGAAGGTTTTCAATAACGCTTCGGATCTTTTCTGCTTGAACACACGCATCATGCACACCACAGTTGTCCAACACCACCACAAACTCTTCTCCCCCAAAACGGGCTGCGATGTCCTCACTACCTGTTGTCTCTGAAACCACTTTCGCCACAGACGTTAAAACTGTATCCCCTACCAAATGACCATAGGTATCATTAATCCGTTTAAAATGGTCTATATCAATAATAATTAACGATAAGGGACGCTTCGTATGGATTGCTTTGGATACTTTTGCTCTCAACGCATCGGAGAGATAATGGCGATTGTGTAACCCCGTTAACGCATCGCGCGTTGCCATCGCACGTAAAATATCGTATTGCCGTTTGAGGGTAACATGGGTTTTGATCCGTGCTTTCACGATCAAAGGGCGAATGGGTTTGGTGATGTAATCGACCGCCCCCAACGAAAGACCATGCTCTTCATCGGCGCTGGAATCTTTACCTGTTAAAAAAATAATGGGAATATCCGCCGTTTTTGGGTCACCTTTGAGTCTTTTACACAGATCGTACCCTCCAATATCGGGCATACTCACATCCAGTAAAATAAGATCCAAATTGGGTTCTTGGGCAATGCACGCTAACGCTTCTAACCCACCCGATGCAGTTTTAATGTGATAATCATCTTTCAAGATATACTGCAATGCCCGAACATTGACACTGGCATCATCCACAATAAGCACCACCGCTTTCTCACCTATGGGTTGCAATTTCAAACGACCACCTTTTTGCACACATTTTTGGATTATACCAAGAATAGCCTCACAAAGATTACGGTTTTAGCAAATCCCTTAGGGTAGGTTGTGTCGATTCCCCTTTTGGTAACGTATCCATTGAAAGTGAGGCTTTGAGCTTCAAATGGCAATCGCGACACCCTCGGATCACACTGTGTTCTTTGACCCGCGCCCCTTCAATTTTGGCAATGGGGTGACACGCGAAACAATCGCTTCCACAATCCCCCATTTTGGCAGGATCTGCGCTGTGACATTTAATGCACGTCAACATCGGTTTGTGCCGTTGGTCATGATTAATGTTTTTAAGCAACGCGGGATGGCAGGTCATGCAATCCCCCGTACACCCCAATGCCCATGTACCCACAAAAATCATTAAGCATAAAACGGTTTTTTTCATAGCGCCATTATCCCACATTCACCGTTATTTCGTTATTAAGGGTATCAAACGCAACCGATGACCCCTCAACCACCTCACCACCCAAAATCAAATCGGCCAAAGTGTCTTCCACGATCTCATACAATGCCCGTTTGAGCGGTCGCGCCCCATAAACGGGATCAAAGCCCGCACTGGCGATATAGCGTTTGGCACTGTCGGTGAGCGTCAATGTGATGTCGCGCTCTTGAACTTTGGCAGCAATGTCTCGAAAGAAAAGATCCACGATACTGAGAATTTGCGCTTCACCCAAAGGATTAAAGACCACCACATCATCCAAACGGTTCAAAAATTCGGGCTTAAAGTGTTGTTTGAGTTCCCCAAGTACCATCGCTTCTAATCCATGCTCCCCTTGATGCGCCATAATCTTATCGCTGGCGATGTTGGAGGTCAAGATGATGATCGTATTGGTAAAATCGACCACCACCCCTTTGTTATCGGTCAGTCGTCCATCATCAAGGACTTGAAGCAAGATATTAAACACATCAGGGTGCGCTTTTTCCACCTCATCGAATAAAATCACACTGTAGGGCTTACGACGTACCGCTTCGGTGAGTTGCCCCCCCTCATCAAACCCCACATACCCTGGAGGCGCACCAACCAGACGGGAGACTGCGTGTTTTTCCATGTATTCCGACATATCAATACGAATCATCGACTCAGCACTGTCAAACAAAAACTGCGCCAAGGTTTTCGCCGTTTGGGTTTTCCCCACCCCCGTAGGGCCTAAAAAGAGGAATGAGCCAATGGGACGGCTTTTGTCCGAAAGTCCCGCTTTGTTCCGTTTGATCGCACGGGATACGGCGTGAATCGCTTTTTCTTGCCCCACCACATCGCGGTTTAGTTCATCCTCAATATGGAGGATCTTCTCTTTCTCCCCTTGGAGCATTTTGTTCACGGGGATTTTCGTCCAACGACTCACGATCCCCGCAATGGAAGCTTCATCGACACTGTTTTTGAGCAATGTCCCCACCTCAACCATCGCTTTCCATTGTTCGTGAAGCAAGCGTTCTTCCTCAAACAGTTTGGGAATTTCACCGTACTCAATCTCACCTGCACGTTTGTAATCGATGTTTTGCTTGGCAGTTTCTCCCTCACGACGTTTGGACTCAATCTCATTTTTAATCTTCGCAATGCGATTAAAGACCTCTTTTTCGTGGGCAAATTGCCCCTCTAATCCTCGACGTGCCTCAGTCGCATCGGCTAATTCATGCTCAATCTCTTCAAGGCGTTTGGTGTTTGCCAAGGAGGTTTCCATCTTCAACGCCTCTTTTTCCACGTGCAAATTGGTTAAAGTACGCTTCACACGTGCCAACGCATTGGGTTCCGATTCGATTTGCATCCGTAACTCTGCTGCTGCTTCGTCGATAAGATCAATCGCTTTATCGGGTAAAAAACGGTCACTAATGTAGCGATCGGAGAGTTTTGCCGCCGCAATAAGCGCCGAATCGGCGATAGTAATACTGTGGTGCGATTCCAAACGCTCTTTAAGTCCCCGCAAGATTTGCAACGTTTGGTTCACACTGGGTTCGTTCACATGAACGGGTTGAAAACGGCGTTGCAATGCCGCATCTTTTTCAAAATATTTGCGGTACTCTTTGAGCGTTGTTGCCCCAATGGTGTGCAACTCTCCCCGTGCCAATGCGGGTTTGAGGATATTGGCAGCATCCATGGATCCCTCCGATGCCCCCGCGCCCACGATGGTGTGAATCTCGTCGATAAAAAGGATGATGTTGGCGGATTGTTTCACTTCATTAATCACTGCTTTGAGCCGATCTTCAAACTCTCCTCGGTATTTTGCCCCCGCGATGAGCGCACTCATATCCAGTGCAATGACTTTTTTGTTTTGGAGACTCAAGGGTACCTCTTTGGCGATGATCCGTTGCGCCAACCCCTCCACGAGAGCGGTTTTTCCTACCCCCGGTTCCCCCAATAAAATTGGATTATTTTTCGTTTTACGGATCAAAATTTGCATCATTCGACCAATCTCTTCATCGCGCCCAATCACGGGAGAGAGTTTCCCCTCGACCGCCATTTTCGTGAGATCAATACCGTATTTACTCAAGGATTCCAGCGTCTCATCCGCCGTTTGTGATTCGATCTTTTGCCCCGCACGAGAGGCTTCAAAGGTTTTGGCAAGCTCACGCACATCGACGTATTTCCCCAAAATTGATCTAAATGGATCGTTTGGGAGATTTGCGGTGATATAGGTATCGATGGCTAAAAAACTATCGCCATTTTTTGCCATTTCACCCGCACTCACTTCAAGCGAATGGGCAAACGTGCGCGAAAGGCGAATACTCTCTTTGGTCACATTCGACGCGGTGGGGAGTTTGGTCGTGGCACTTTTAACCTCCAACTCAATGGCGGTTTTATCCACCCCCATTTTGGTAAGCATTTGGTTCAACGGTGAGTTGGAATGGGCAAGCAATGCCCATAAAAAATGGAGGGGATCAACTTCGCTGTTTTTCGCGTGTAAGGCTAATGAGATCGACGCGTCGATCATCTCAGTCATTTGGTGGGTCAGTTTTTCAAAAATAGTGTTTGACATACAATTCTCCTACAATGAGTTGGAAGAATTATAATACTTTGAGTCACTTATTGTCAAGTTTTCTAAGTAAAACAGCTAAAAGTTTATTTTATGGAAAGTGATCGTCGTTTGCAATAGATCCAAATCACCGCTGAAACACCCGCCATGAGAAAGCTTAACGCCATCCCAAGGGTCATCCATTGCCCCATAAGATACCCGATTTGGGGGTCAGGGGCGCGGTAAAATTCGACCATTCCCCGACCCACACCGTACAAAAACCCATACAGAAGGATTAACTCCCCCTCAAAGGCTTTGTGTTTACGATAGGCATAGATAATCACAAAAACCACAATCCCCTCGACAAAAGCTTCATACAATTGCGAAGGGTGACGAAGGGTATCATAGACATAAATCCCCCACGGTACATCGGTGGCGCGTCCCACCAACTCTTGGTTAAGGAAATTCCCAATGCGCCCAAAGACATATCCCAAAGGCACCGATACCGCCACCAAATCCATCAACTGACCAAAGGGAATCCCATGACGACGGTGATACAGATACGACCCCATCAAGAACCCTAAAATCGCCCCATGAAAACTCATTCCCCGAATCCCCACAAAATGACCCTCCATAAATGGATTAAAAATTTGCCACGGTTGGGTGAGATAGTACATCGTGTGGGTATCGTAAAAGAGGATAAATCCCAATCGCGCCCCCAGAATAACCCCGATTTCGGCATAGACAAAATAATCATCCAACTGATCCTTGGTGATGGGGAGATTGTCTTTTTGGACAATCCATTTGGCGATGACCAATGCCACCAACAACGCTAACACATACATCAACCCATACCAATGGACGGGGATGACAAAGAGATTAAACGCTACGGGGTTAAAATGTTCGTAAATGTGGTTCCAGTATTCCATACTAGGTTATGTCCTTTTTAAAGCGTAATGTAACGTAGGATTGTACACCCTTAAGATTAATCTTTTCGTTCCTCATCCATACTAACCCAACAGATACGCGTACGCAGTGACCCACTCCCCATACGCCTCTAAATGATCCATCATAACCCCTTGGCGTTGGAGGTCTTGGACGATCATCACCCCAAATTCGCTTTGGAGATGGAGGGTATAGGTCAAAAGGTGGTTGATTTTTTGCTCATCCGGATCACTCAAAATCCGTCCGACCAATGCAGAGGAAAGCGCATAAAGTGCCGAAATATCACGTGGGTATTCTACGCAATCCCCGCTCAAAATCGCCTCTACCTCAGGTAAAAGGGTCATCACTTTACAAAATCCCAAGAAATCGACGGCATTGGCTTTTCCCACCGCGCCACTGATTGCCTCTAACAAAAGAGTATTCGGTAAGGTACTGTGCAAAATCGCATGAACCGCTTCCCAACTTCGGGGTGTGGCAAAACTGCGCTCATTTTTGGTGGGGTCAAAGGTAAAAAGGGCTTCGTGGTTAAATCCAATGTACGCCACAATACGCGCATCAATCCCCCCTCTAATCGCCCATTCGCGCCAATCCTCCACACTCACCTCCATCTCAATATGGACAAAACGGTTAGCCAACGGTGAGGGCAAACGATAGACGACACCTCTATCTCCCTCACGATTCCCCGCTGCGACAATTGCCCATCCATCGGGTAACACATACTCCCCCACACGACGATCCAAAATCAATTGATACGCGGAGGCTTGAACAGCGGGTGCCGCGGCGTTGAGTTCATCGAGAAAGAGGATTCCACGCCCTTGGCGAGGTAAAAAGGAGGGGGATGCCCATACCGCTTGATGCGTCTCTTTGTCGTAAAAAGGGATCCCTTTGAGGTCGGTGGGATCCATCAACGATAAGCGTAAATCCATACACGCTATCCCCTCATCGTGTGCAATGTGTTTGATAATCGACGATTTCCCAATTCCGGGAGGTCCCCATAAAAACGTGGGGATTTTAGCGTCGATCATGGCGGTCATGGTGCTAATGGTCTGTGACGTTCTCACGAGTGCCATCCTATGTTGTGGGTTTGGATATGCGCCCCAAAGGTGGGGTTGGTCTGAACACGCCGTTCGTAACGGCGATCGAGGGAAAGTTGATAAAGAATGTCGATAGGAGTCGAAAGGTTGGAAGCTAGTGCCATAGAGATTTCAGAGTTCGCACGTTGATATAACACTTCAAGCTGTTGGGTTGCAAGAGACGTATTGGAGGCAAGCTGTGTTCCGTAGCGATTCATAGCAAAAAGAGTATCGACGTGTTCTGCTAAAAGTGTCGTATTTTGAGCTAATTGTGAAAAAACAGCCTCATTGTTCATCTCCATCAATCTCTTTTGCATTGATGCTGTGAGCGTATTATTAGAAGCAAGAGAGACTATCACCCTCATCCCATTTTCATCTTCTGTCATCCCGTACTTGATACGGGATCCATCTCCCCTAATAGTGGATTCCGTGTCGTCGCACGGAATGACGAAATTCATCAACCGTTCAAATCGTACTTCATCTAAAGGATGATGGCGGGCAATCGCTTCAGGATAGGTTGGCTCTAAAGTATCCGCACCCTGCGGTGATAACGAGGGATTACACGCCAAAAGGAGATTGATCTCCCTATCGTTTAACGCTAAAAGTTCCTCTTCTAACCCCAATTGTTCTCGATGCGCCAAAAGCTTGGCATGTGTTGGGATTAGCTGTTTTAAAAGGGTCTTAGGGGTATCACGGTGCAAGGCAATGGCATCCAAAACACCTTTTAGGGCCCGTTCGTAGGGTTGTTTCATTTCCCGACGAAGGGGAGAGAGTTCGACGATGGCGGTGATTAAGCTAGCCGTGCCGTATCGCTCAATCAAATGGGTCAATCCACTCATGGCGTATTGGACATTATGATTGCGTCCTAAATCGACGTAAAATCGCCCAATCAAGGCAGCGGTCACATCCCGATTCGTATCGGTATCAAACAGTCCCTCCCCCTGCCAATCGTAAAGCGTCAGGAGTTTAAAAAAAAGCTCATCGGTAATATAGGGGTTTTGGATAAAGTTCACCAACCGCGCATGATTCCGTGAGAGTTTCAGACTCATAAGTAAACGGTTAGGCTCAATAGAACGGCATAACCATTGCTCTATCTCACCAATCTCAACGATAGGGACACACTCCTCTTGATACAATCGCGCAGCCTCATTTTGTTCAAGAGGATTCATCATCCGCCCCTCAATGATGAGCGCAACCTCTCCCTCAAAGGTCGCTTTTACATCAATAGTATGAAGCTTCAAAAGAGTCTCAAACTCTTCGCGATGAAGTGAACGCGTTTTTCCCAACAATAACACCGATTTTCCACTCAAATGATCATAATTCATGCGGGCATTATAATCCATCAGGCTAAAAAAACACAGGGGCGGTATAATGTCATCAATAGTTTAAAAGGATTTTAACGATGGATGAATTAGAAGCAGGGGTAAACGCCTACGACGCGGGAGATTATCCCCAAGCCTACAAAATTTTATACCCACTGGCGGCCTACAAACGCAATGCCGAAGCCCAATTTCATCTGGGGATGATCTATTTTTACGGAGAAGGGGTAGACAAAGACATCGATAAAGCGATGGAGTGGTGGAAAAAAGCGATGCGCAGTGGTCATGTCGATGCGGCGTATCGCCTCAGTGAGATTGCCACCTCTACGAAGACCACGTTTTAATCTCTAGGGCAATTTTCACAGTATAATACGAAAAAAAGTTAAGGGAAAGGGGGAACCGATAATGACGCACTGTTTTAGCGAACACCGCCAAGCATTTCAAAAACAACTTATAACTGACCTTACGCAGTAAATAATTTTTTCGGGATAAGCGTGGTATAAATTTG